>JAZODY010000077.1:0-6523 GCA_045597245.1 Tidjanibacter sp. | reverse complement strand
ATCACAGCCGAAAGACCCTTGTGGCGTTGAATGTCGGCCGGATTGTCGAGTCCCAGATTCTTTATATAGTTCACAAACACCTCCGGACGTTCGCGATAGAGTTGGTCTATCAGTTTGGCAAAACCTATGTTTGACGATTCGGCCATCATCTGTTTTACCGTCATGCGACCTTCCGGCGTGTCGTGAGTGTCCTCCACCAATGTATGATTTATAATCTCCTTGCCGTTCCGACTGCATGTTATGGTGTAGTCGGTACTCAGCCCCGCCTCGTCGAGAATGGCCAGCAGCGACACCAGTTTGAACGTTGAACCCGGTTCGTTTCGTGAGTTGGTGGCGTAGTTGTTGTCGTCTGCAATGGTTCCGCTCGGGTAACGCGTCAGATTGGTCATTGCCCTTATTTCTCCTGTCTTCACCTCCATCACTATTGCAGTTCCGGTCATGGCTCTGTTCGACGAGAGTTGGCGGCGCAAAGAGTTCTCCGCCACATCTTGCAGGTCGATGTCGAGCGTGGTGACTATATCGCTGCCGTCCACCGCTATTCGGTTGGTGGTGTCCACAACCGGCAGCCACACGTTCCCCACCAGACGCATATAGCGATTCTGGCCGTCATAACCTATCAGATAGTCATTGTAGGAGCGTTCCAAGCCATGTGTGTTCGGGTTTCCGAGTGTATAGGCTGCCAGCGAGCCGTAGGGGCGATAACGTACCGTATCCTTCGGTGTCATCAAACCGCCCTTACCTCCCGCAAAGAGAGGAAATGTCTTTATGCGGTCCAACTGCAACTGATTGATTTGCTCTATGAGCATCTGGTTTTTGCGACCGCTGCGGTCGGAGTGGGCTATGGCATATATCTCGCGCAGCCGATTTTCGTATGAAGCACTCGGCGCGCCCATCAGTGCCGAAAGGCTGTCGGCCAACGGTCTGACGTTCTCCTCGAATATCGAGTCGTTGAGGCTCTCCACAGAGAAATCCAATCTCACACTGTAAAACGGGGCCTCGGTAGCCAATATACGACCGTCATGGGAGAGTATGTTTCCGCGCGATGCGCTGATGTTTCTTGTCTGGTAGTTGTTGCTGTTCGACAGGTTGCGCAACAGTTGGCCGTTAGGTCCGTACTGAGTGATGACAATCTGAGCAAGAATGCAGAGTGCTATACCGAAGAAAATGATATACAACACGTTCACGCGTGTCAGAATATCCCTCTTGATATGTTTCGCCCCCGGGTTGGGTATCTTGTTTGTTCTCTTTTCCGCCATCGTGTTAATCCGCTTTTTTGATTGATTTGGGTGGCGTGGGAGAATTTATGAGGTCCAAGCCGCGTCGTTTTATCTCGTCACTGATGGTGCTGTGTCGCGAGGCGTTCATCCTGAGCGACTGATAGACCATGGCACGCGAACGCTCCTCCTGCAAGGAGGTGCGTTGGGTGATTTCGAGGCGTTGTGTGCGCTGATAGTAGAATACATAGGCTATGTAGCCGAGAATCAGTGCGCAGCAATACAGCAATAGAGGGTAGGCCTTACTCAACCTGCTCTCATAGAGATAGTCGCCCGACACGAATACTCCGAAACGGGTCTTCCCCTTTCGTGTATTCCTGTCTTTCTCTGCCGATGTGTTGTTCTGAGTGCTCATTCGGTTCTCTGTATTCTCTCTTATTTGTCTTTTTCCTTATCTGTGTTTCCTCTTAGCCATGTCGTTATCTTTGCGTAACAACATAAAATCACGCTATGCGTGCGCTATTACGTACACTAAGTGGTCTGTCTTACCGCTTTCCACCTCACCGTATGTTTTGCCACCTTGCGCAACAATAAAAATCACGCTATGCGTGTGCGCTATTACGTACACTAAGTGGTCTGTCTTACCGCTTTCCGCCTTGCCGTATTGTTTTGCCACCTTGCGCAACAATAAAAATCATGCTATGCATGTGCGCTATTACGTACGCTAAGTGGTTTGTCTTACCGCTATCCACCTTGCCGTATTGTTTTTCCACCTTGCGTAACAATAAAAATCACGCTATGCATGTGCGCTATTACGTACGCTAAGTGGTTTGTCTTACCGCTATCCACCTTGCCGTATTGTTTTTCCACCTTGCGTAACAATAAAAATCACGCTATGCGTGTGGCGCAACGGAGTTTGGCGCTGCGTGCTCGCGGATTCTCGGCCACTTCGTGTTCGCTTGCCATCTCGGCTTTGCGGGTCACGAGTTCGAAAGGCGACTCTGTGCGGCCGTAGAAATCTTTCTCTACATGACCTGTAAAATTTCCGCTGCGCATGAAGTTTTTCACGAGCCGGTCTTCCAACGAGTGGTAGGACATCACCACCAACCTGCCTCCCGGACGGAGCACCTTTAAACTCTGTTCCAAAGCCATCTTCAAGGCCTCCATCTCGCCATTGACCTCTATGCGCAGAGCCTGAAACAACTTGGTGAGAAACTTGTTCGCCTCCTTGCGCGGGGTGCATGGCTCTACGGCCGAAATAAGGTCGCCCACCGTATCGATGGATTTTACCGCACGTGCCCTTTCGATGCAGTTGGCAATCTTGTATGTGGTGTCCAATTCTCCGTAAAGACGAAGTATCTCACCCAACTTCTCGGCTGAATATTCGTTCACAAGTTCCCGCGCCGAGAAGTGTGCCCGTTGATTCATTCTCATGTCGAGCCTGCTGTCGAAACGGAACGAAAATCCTCGCTCCGCCGTGTCGAAATGGTGTGACGAAACACCCAAGTCGGCCAATATGCCGTCCACCTGTTCAACACCGCGCCAACGCAACTGCGAGCGAAGATACTTGAAGTTGCTTGCCACGAAGTGGAATCTGTCGTCGTTCGGAATGTTGTTTTCGGCGTCGCGGTCTTGGTCGAATGCGAACAGCCGTCCCTCGTGGTCGAGCCGTTCGAGAATAAGCGAAGAGTGTCCGCCACCGCCGAAAGTGAGGTCTGCGTAGACACCTTTCGGGTTGATGTTCAACAACTCGATGCATCTGTCGGCAAGGACTGGAATGTGGTATGAACTCATCTCTTTTTAGGCTGTGAAAATACTCTGTAAAGGTAGTTATTTTAGTCTATCCGACGCTCTTTTTTTCGGATAAGTTATCAACAATTTTCGTGTGGTCGTAAATTCGCTGAGGGTCAAAGTTTTTCTATTAGCACTACGGCGTCTGTGGCTATTCCCTCCTCGCGTCCCACGAATCCCAGACGTTCGGTGGTCGTGGCTTTCACCGACACGTGGTCGATGGCAAGCCCCGAAGTATCGGCTATCACTTTGCGCATGGCCTCTATGTGAGGCATCAGTTTCGGGGCCTGAGCCTGTATGGTGGCGTCGATGTTCACCACCGAGAAGCCTCTCTCTGCAAGCAGTGCCACGCAACGTCGCAGCAGTATGGTGCTGTCGATTCCCTTGTATTCGGCTGACGTGTCGGGGAAGTGGCGGCCAATGTCGCCCAGCGCAGCCGCACCAAGCAGTGCGTCGCAGATGGCATGGAGTACCACATCGCCGTCGGAGTGGGCCACGCAGCCCTTTGTGTGGGGGATGTCGATGCCGCCAAGTCGCAGATTTAGCCCCTCGGCCAGAGCGTGTACGTCAAATCCGTGTCCTATTCTGAGGTTTGTCATGATGTCTTTGTTTTTTTTCGGTTTCGTGTGCCTTTGGTTACACCCTTGCAAAGATAGCCATTTTCCTGCGATGTGAGAATCTGTGTGATGCTTTTGTGGCCGGAATTGGGATATTTTTGCGGGAATTTTGTAACTTTACACTTTCACAAGTAACAAACGAATATTTTAACCATAAAATTTTAAGACATGTCACAGATAAGCAACCTCGCTCCCGAGAATGTGTGGTCATTGTTCGATGCCATCACCCGGGTGCCGCGTCCGTCGAAAAAGGAGGCGAAGATAATAGAATTTTTGGTGGATTTTGCAAAGGACCATAATCTTGAATATAAGACCGATGAGGTGGGTAATGTAAGAATTGTCAAGCCTGCCACAAAGGGTAAGGAGCATCTTCCCGCGGTGGTTTTGCAGAGCCACATGGATATGGTGTGCGAGAAGAGGGGCGACGTGGAATTCGACTTCGAGAACGACCCCATCAGCACCAAAATCGTCGATGGTTGGGTGATGGCCGAGGGTACGACTCTCGGTGCCGATTGCGGCATCGGCATGGCGGCCGAATTGGCGGTGCTGGCCGACGACAGGATTGCCCATCCCGCCATCGAAGCTCTCTTTACGGTGGATGAGGAGACCGGTTTGACGGGAGCATTCAATCTGGGAGAGGGAATGATTGAGGGAAAATATCTCATCAATCTCGACTCCGAGGACGAGGGAGAAATATTCATAGGATGTGCCGGCGGTATAGGAACGGTGGCCCGTTTTTCTTATGAGCGTGAGGAACTGCCGGAGGGATATGTGTGGTATCGTGCCGAGGTGTCGGGTTTGAAAGGCGGACACTCGGGCGATAATATCGACGATGGATTGGGCAACTCCAATAAGTTGCTGACCCGCCTTTTGCTTGCGGGCGCACCTGTCGGTTTGCGTCTGGCTGTGTTCGATGGCGGAAATCTCCACAACGCCATTCCGCGTGAGGGTTGGGCTGTTTGTGGAGTGCCTGTCGCGAAGGCCGACGAATTTGAAAAGAGTGTGGAGATGTTGGCCGGAGCCGTGAAGGGAGAGCTGGCCTACACCGATTCGGGTGTGACGCTCGGAGTGACTCGATGTGATGCGCCCGAGTGGATTATTGATGCCGACACACAACGCCGACTGCTGTTTGCTCTCGAAGGTGTGCCAAATGGAGTGATAGCCATGAGCTTTGCCATGCCCGGCTTGGTGGAGACGTCGTCCAATCTGGCCTCCGTTAAGTTTAAGGGAGATAAGATTGAGGTGGTGTTGTCGCATCGTTCGTCGGTGGAGAGCAGCAAGTATGACGTGGCTATGGCGGCCGAGTCGGTGTTCTCGCTTGCGGGTGCCGAGGTGACTCATAATGAGGGCTATCCGGGATGGAGTCCCAACCCCAAGAGCGCGCTCTTGGGCGTGGTGAAGAACTCCTACGAAAAACTCTATGGTGTGCAGCCCCGTGTGAGAGCCATACATGCGGGTTTGGAGTGCGGTCTCTTCTTGAAGATGTATCCGTGGCTCGACATGGTCTCTTTCGGACCCACCCTGAGAGGAGTGCATTCGCCCGAGGAGAGAATAGAAATCTCCACGGTGGAGAAGTTCTGGGACCTGCTGGTGGATGTGTTGGCCGCAATCAAGTAGCAGGCCGAACTCAGACGACAGAAAAAACGGAGAGGGGCACGATTACGGTGCCCCTCTCCGTTTTTTCTTCCTTTAACTTATCGGGAATATGACAAATACGGCTGCGTCCCACAGAGCGTGCGACACTATGAGCATCCATAGATTGCCTCGGCTCAATTTATATATCAGTCCCCAGAAGGCACCGCACACCATGGCCGACATGACCAGCATGAAGTTGAACGACCAGATGTGGACCAAAGAGTAGACGAGCATGGTGACAACCATAGGGACAAGTTCGGCCGCCATTCTCGGCAGGCGTTTCGGAATGAGGCTCTCGCAACGTTGCATGCGTTCCTGAATGTAGCCGCGCCAGAATATCTCCTCGGCAGGGCCGATGAGCACCAGCAGCAACGCGGCAATCAGGCGCGGGTCGGTGTCGTTTTTCATGGCGTAGATGCCGCCTATCTGCTCCTGAGCAAAACCGAACCAGCGGGTGGCCAGATAGTTGCCTGCCCAAAAAACACCCCAAAGTGCGGCGGCGGAGGCTATGCCCCAGAGGGTGCTTGCGAACGTCACCTGCTCTTTTTTCAAGAGCGGGCCGCAGGCGAGTCGCGATAGAAATATCAATACGATGGCCGAGACCGACATGGCAGCCCAGAAGTTGATGTGCGGAGCGGTCCACTGAGAGAACATCACGAACCACAGTGCCGCGGCAATCGCCATATCTCTTATCTCGCGTTTCATATCAGTTGGGTGATTACGCACGAGGCCGAAAGCAACAGCGAAAATATCATTACCAATTTGGCGGTCATACCGTCCAATGCCGCAATCTCCGTCATCTCTTTGCAACGAATCATGGCTTTGATGTTGCCTGCCGCTATGGGTATCGAGAGCAGGGTGATGGTGGCAAGCCACGGCAGGAGACCGAATGCAATGTCGATGGCCACAATCAGATAGGCTCCCGTGATTAGGGCGGTGTAATAGACCTTTGAGCCACGCAGACCGAGCAGCATGGCAAAGGTTGTGAGGCCTGCCCTGCGGTCATTCTTGCGGTCGCGCGTATTGTTGGCATGAAGAATGGCCACGATGATGAGGCCGCTTGCGGCCGATACCGCCAATACGGGCCAATGGAGTTGGTCGGTGGTGACGTAGCATGTGCCCAATGCGATGAGTTGTCCGAAGGTGATGAAGATGTCGAGGTCGCCCAATGCCGTAGATTTGAACCAATAGTACAGCAGAGTGAGTACAGTGCCCGCAATGCCGATATACAACACCGGCAATCCGTGACGGAACACAAGCGCGAAT
>JAZODY010000076.1:0-8846 GCA_045597245.1 Tidjanibacter sp. | reverse complement strand
CATAGAGATTGACGAGGAGGACCTAAGCGCACTGAATATAAAGTTCCCGCCCGCACCCCACTGCGGACAGATAGTGGCCGAGGTGAAGGGAGCCGGAAAAAGTTTCGGCAACCACAGAGTGTTCGGCGGTGCGGAACTGACCATAGAACGCGGAGAGAAGATTGCGCTGGTGGGTCGCAACGGCGAGGGCAAGACCACTTTTGCACGTATGCTCATAGGCGAATTGGAGCCTACGGAGGGCAGCGTGAAGAGGGGAGTTAATGTGAGTGTGGGTTACTATGCCCAGAATCAGGACGACCTGATGAACGGTGATTTCACCGTGTATGACACTCTGGACAAGGTGGCGGTGGGCGACATCCGCACCCGACTGAGAGATATTCTCGGAGCCTTTTTGTTCAGAGGAGAAGATATAGACAAGAAGGTGAAAGTGTTGTCGGGCGGCGAGAGAGCACGATTGGCCATGGCCCGCATGATACTCTCGCCCAACAATCTGCTTGTTCTCGACGAGCCGACCAACCACATGGACATGCGCTCGAAAGACCTGCTGAAAGAGGCACTGAAAAAGTATGACGGCACGTTGGTGTTAATCTCCCACGACAGGGAATTTCTCGACGGCATAGCCGAGAAGGTGATAGAATTTCGCGACGGCGGGGTGAAGGAGTATCTGGGAGATATATGGTACTTCTTGGAAAAGCGCAAATTGGAGTCGCTCAAAGAGATTGAGATTCGCAAGGAAGAGGTGGCGGAGCAACGCCCCAAATCATCGCAGGGGCGTCAGGACTATGCACAGAAGAAAGAGAACGAACGCCAGATAAGAAAGACACGCAACGCCATAGAGGGCGTGGAGCGTCGCATAGAGGAGTTGGAGGGAGCCATTGCGGAGTGGGACGAGAAGTTGTCCGACCCCGAGAAATACGGCATCGACATGGCGGATGAGTCGCTCTTCGACAACTACAACAAACTCAAAGCCGACCTCGCCCATGAAGAACACGAGTGGGAGAAGTTGAACTATGAGTTGGAACTGCTCTCCGACATGTAGCGGAGCAGGCACCACGGGAGAAAGAGTAAGTAAAAAGAGATAAAACTATGGACAACACCGTATTCGGTCTGCGCCCCGTGATAGAGGCCATTGAGGCAGGCAAGGAGATTGAGAAACTCTATATCAAAAAGGGGGCCGAGGGTCAGTTGATGACGGATTTGAAAGACTTGTGTCATCGCTCCCATCTGCGCTATCAGGAGGTGCCGGTGGAGAAATTGAATCGCATGGTGCGCGGCAACCATCAGGGAGTGGTGGCTCAGTTGGCCGCCATACGCTATGTGACGTTGGAGGATATCTTGGAGCGTGTTCCGGATGACGAGACACCGCTGATAGTGGTGTTCGACGGTGTGACCGACGTACGTAACTTCGGAGCCATAGCCCGCAGTGCGGAGTGTGCCGGAGCACACGGATTGGTGATTGCCCTGAAAAATGCGGCACCGGTGAATGCCGAAGCCATAAAGAGTTCGTCGGGAGCGCTGAACATAATTCCCGTCCACAGAGCCGGCTCGATAAGAAACACTCTCAAAGCACTCCAAAATGAGGGATTCCAAATTGTGGCTGCCACCGAGAAGAGTACCAAGTTGATTTACGATGCCGACTTCACCCTCCCCACCGTACTCGTGATGGGCAGCGAGGAAAAGGGCATATCGAAGGAGGTGATGAAACTCTGCACCGAACAGCTGGCCGTGCCTATGGTGGGTCGCATAGAGTCGCTGAACGTTTCGGCCGCAGCAGCAGTGATGTTGTTCGAGGTGGTAAGGCAACGAATCGGCTGACCTCACAAACCGAAGAGGAGGCGATGCAGCAGTTGTTGAACCATCCCGAATTGGGAGAAATAATCCTCTCTCGCACGCGCAGGTCCCGCCGAATAAACATATCGGTGCGACGTGGCGGCCGCATAAGGCTCTCCATGCCGCTGTGGGGAGAGTTGGGCGTGGCGCTGAGATTCGTCGAGGAGAACAAAGAGCGGATTAAGGCTGCGCAGGAGCGCATGGCCGCCCGAGGAGAGGGGGACGCAGATACCGGCCCGAAAGAGCAGGAGGAGTTGCGCCGACGGGCAAAGGAGTATCTTCCGGGGCGGGTGGCTGAGTTGTCACACCTGACTGGTCTCGGATGCGGCAAGGTGACGGTGAGGGCATCGCGCACAAGATGGGGCAGCTGCTCCTCGCGCAACGACATCTCGTTGTCACTCTATTTGATGCGTCTGCCGGAGGAACTTATCGACTTCGTAATCATCCACGAGTTGTGCCATACGGTGCACAAGAATCACTCCGATAAGTTTCATCGTCTGCTCGATTACCATGTGGGCGGTCGCGAAAAGGAACTGAGCGCAAAGCTGAGAAGATACAGAACGGCATGAAGACAAGGGCCGACCGACCGCATACCCACCCGCCGGAAACCCGACGACCATCCCCGCCGACCTCCGCAGAGAGAATCGGATATTGCTTTGCTGTAAAGACATCGATACAGAAGAGAAGTCGGTGCCCCTTTAAGGAATATATAATCCGTTATCAGATTTATGAGTAAATGATTGCACTATACGGAAAAACATTTAACTTTGTAGAAACATTAAAGAGTTTTGCCTATGAAACATAGCGTATAGCATTATACGCACATTTTAGACATATTAGGAAAAGCGTTTTAGCTTTATTCTGCTACCTAAAAGTTTGGCGACTATATTAGATAAACAGCAGGAATATTGCAAAAATGCTCGTGCCGTCTGGTGCGGGCTTTTGGTTATTCTGCTGTTAGGTACGCCAAACACCTTAGGTAGAGAATAGACTGAAAGTACCGCGCTTTTTTTGTGCGTATTTACCAAATCAATTCAAGGTACAACGGAGTAACCGAAAAGCCGAAAGTGAGTAGGAATATTTATTAACAACAAACTGCATTATAATGGATAATGGATGCTTAAACGTTTTGTTTATTATATTGATTATTGCAGTTGTAATCTTGATTGGATATTTACTAAGAGAGTGGATAATGGTAGGTTTAATTGCACTGTTTCTGATTGCAATGGTCTACAACTCCGCCTCGTAATCAACAACATTAAAAAAAATTGAAAACACTATGAGCTACTATAAAATTTGCCCCACATGTAAAAACTCGGAGGCAGGAAACAATGTGTATGTTTGTGAAAGATGCCATCATATTTTTTGTAAAAAATGCAGACAGGTGCATTGTTTCGGTCCGTTAGGACTTTTTGAGGACCCTAAATGCCCGATATGCGAAAACACAAGAATCAGAATTATCGGACGCATCGGATAGCACCGATTTGACAAATGAAAACAAAAGAGCATCCTCGCGGGGATGCTCTTAGTTTGTGTAAATCATTTCCGGCCACCGAGATGCGCGCACGTTGCATCTGAGGGTAAGACTCTGTGTCGCGATGTCCGCAACAGCTGTTGCGGACATCGCTGTATCGACAATCACCACACAAATAATTATTCGTCACGCAACCAGACGGCCATCGTGCCTCGGCCGCGATGAGCCCAAGCATAATAGGGAATCAGGGTCACATCCACCTGTTCGCCATCGACACTGCCGACCGTTTTGAGTTGGTTGATGCCATAGAGCAGTTCGGGGCACTCGACCACCTCCACCTCCGAATCGGTATCCACAACCACCTCTCGAACATCGAAATCGTTGTCGGGCCACTCGGCACAATAGACAATAGGACCGCGCTCATAGGCCACCTTACCGCGGTCGGCCTCAACGGCCTCATGGGCCTTCACCACACGCGGCTTCATATCGAGTTCCAACTCCACGCTGTCACCCGCATGCCACTCGCGCTCGATGGTGTAGTAGCCGTCCTCGGTGAGTACGCCCTCGGCCGGTGAACCATTGACCGTCACCTCATATCCGAGTTCTCGACCGTCGGCATAGGTATAGAGGTCGCTCGGCACCACCTCGCCCTTCACCCAACCCGGGATTCGGATTTTCAACGCGAAGGCCTTGCGAGGCGATTTAACCATCTCCATCTTCACCGAGCCGCTCCACGGGTAGTCGGTGCTCTGTCTCAACACCACTTCTCCCCCATCGACCTCGGTCTGCACCTCGTCCGAAACAAACAGATTCACATAGAGATTATCTCCCTTCACAGCATAGACATAACCCGGCAACGAGGGGATGAAACGGCATATATTCGATGGGCAGCAGGCACAACCGAACCACGGCTGGCGCTCGTGTCCCCCGCCCGATTCGAGCGGATTGGGATAGAAGAAGGCTCCGCCGTCGAGCGAAACACCCGACAGCAGACCGTTATAGAGCGTGCGCTCCAACACGTCGTAATACTTCGACTGACCATGCAGCAGGAACAGTCGATGATTGACATAGACCATGCCGATTGCCGCACACGTCTCGCAATAGGCCGTTGCGTTGGGCAGTTGGTAGTTGCGCCCGAAAGCCTCGCCGGCATTGGTGGCACCTATTCCGCCTGTGATATAGTATTTCTTGCTAACGATGTTGTCCCAAATGTTGCCGATGGCCTCCACGTATCGTTCGTCACCGGTGAGTGCGGCCACGTCGGCCATGCCCGAATACATATAGACGGCCCTCACGGCGTGCCCCACAGCCTCCTCCTGCTCCAAAACGGGCAGATGGGCCTGACTGTACTCATCCCTGCGGGTGGTGTAGCCGCGCTTGTCGAGAAAATATTTGGCCTGTTGCAAATATCTCTCTTCGCCCGTCACCAAATAGAGCTTGGCGAGAGCCATCTCGGCAATCTGGTGGCCCGGAACTGCGGCAAACTGCCCCTCGCCGTCGCCAATGTTTTCACATATGCAGTCGGCATAACGAATGGCTATATCGAGAAAATTGCGCTTTCCGGTGGCACGATAGTGCGCCACGGCACCCTCAATCATGTGGCCCAGATTGTAGAACTCGTGGCTCAACTCCTCCACCTTCACCCAACGTTCCTCGCCGGCCCAATCGTGCGGATGGGCGGGATTCATCGTGCGGGCCGTATAGAGATAGCCGTCGGGTTCCTGAGCGGCTGCCACAATGGTGAGCACGCTGTCGATATAGGCCTCCAACGCCTCATCGGGATAGGTTTGCAGAAGGTAGCTCGCACCCTCGATGGTCTTATATACATCCGTATCGTCAAACGAGAAACCACCCACCTCATACTCCTCGCTGGGGTTGGCGGCCTTCACGAAATTGTCGTAACGACCCGTCTCCTCACACTTCGAGAAAGCCAACGGGATGGTCACGTCTCTGCTGGCCTGCAAACGCTTACCCCAAAAAGCATCATTCACCACAACCTCCGTAAACGGTACGGGGTCGATGGGATAGCCGTGCGAGAGCTCCTTGTCGGCAGAACTGCATCCGAGAGCCAGCAACGGCAATATTGCAACAAAAAATTTCTTCTTCATATCATTCATTTTCACACTTGGTTAGTAATCGGTTTCCTCACATCATTCGGCCGAGAATCGATAGACAATCATACGGCTGTAAATCTCGCCCTCGTTCAGCACCGTAGAGGGGAACTCGGGATGGTTGGGAGCGTCGGGAAAATCCTGACATTCGAGAGCCACGCCGTCGTAATCCTCATACAATCCGCCACTCACACTCTCGGGACTGCCCGCAAGATAATTGCCCGTATAGACCTGCACGCCCGGCTGGTTGGTCAGCACCTCCAATCGTCTGCCCGACTCGGGGTCGCTCAGCACAGCCGCCGTACGCAACACATCCTCCGTCCAATCGTCAATCACCCAACAGTGGTCATATCCCTTGCTCTCAATCAGTTCCCTGTCCTGTGCACCTATGTCGCGACCGAGCGTCTTGGGCTCGATGAAATCCATGGGTGTCCCTGCCACAGCCACCAACTCGCCCGTAGGAATGGCGGTGGAGTCTTTGGCCAAGAAATGTGAGGCAAAGACCTGCAACACATTGTCCAACACACTGCCGGCCGACTCACCCTTCATATTGAAGTAAGCATGGTTGGTGAGGTTCACCACCGTCCTGCCGTTGCTGCGGGCCGAGAGAATGAGCCTCAGTTCGTTCTGCTCGGTGAGCGTGTAGGCCACCTCTGCCGTCAATGCGGCAGGATACCCCGCATCACCATCCTCGCTGTCGAGCGTGAAGACCACCGTATCGCTCTCCACCGAACTCTCCCACAAGCGATTGGCAAATCCGTTGGGGCCTCCGTGGAGATGATTCGGTCCGTTGTTTACGGGCAGTCGGTACTCCTTGTCGTCGAGCGTGAAACGTCCCCTTGCAATGCGGTTGGCATAACGCCCGGGAGTTTTGCCCATACATGCTCCGTCACCGAAATAGCTTGCAAAATCCTTGTAACCCAATACCACATTGGTCATGCGCCCCTCGCGGTCGGGCACATGGGCCGACACTATGCCTGCTCCGATATTTGACAACTGCACCTTCACCCCGTTGTTGTTGGTGAGCGTATAGATTATCACCGCCTCACCCTCCTGAGTAACACCCCAGATATGCTGTTCGATATTCATATTATTTTGTTTTTTTATCAGATTATCTTCTTTTCATCATGCAACTTATGCCGTATTTATATAATCAGCAACCTATAATAAAAATGGCCGGTCGTTTGTTTATATCGGGCCTCGGGCAACTCTTCCACTCTCCCACCGCGGCGGAGAAGATAAACTCCCCTTCGTTGGTGATGTCGGAGGCCACCGTCAGCACCGTTCCACCCGAGCAACACGCCAGCAAGTCGTCAAACAACTTGGCGTTTCTGTAAGGGGCCTCAATGAAAATCTGTGCCTGTTGTTCGTTCCGCGCCCTCTGCTCCAATCTGCGTATGGCTTTCGCACGCTCCGCAGGCTTGATGGGCAGATAACCGTTGAAAGCAAACGACTGACCGTTCTGGCCCGATGCCATGAGCGCCATCATCAACGACGACGGCCCCACCAGCGGCACCACCCTAATGCCTCTCCTATGACACAGAGCCACCACCTCGGCACCCGGGTCGGCGACTCCGGGCAATCCGGCCTCCGAAACAAGCCCCACATCGTGTCCCTCAATCAGCGGGCCGATGAGTTTCTCCACCTGCGACGAAGGCGTGTGTTCGCTACACTCGGCAAACTGCAACTCGCTGATGGGGCGACCGATATGGGCCGCACTCAGGAATCTGCGCACGGTACGCAGATTTTCGGCAATGAAATAATCCAACGACGCCATCACCGCCCTATTCCTCTCGGGCAACACGTCGTAGGGGTCACCTTCGCCTATGGGCGACGGAATCATATATAATGTACCGTAAGCCATCTCTCTACTCTTTAATATAAATACGTTTCACTCTTTGCGAAACAGAGGTCATTATCTCATAAGGAATCGTGTCCAACACTCTCGCCATATCCTCCACACTGTTACCCTTGCCGCCGCCGAACACAGTGACTATATCGCCCTCGGCCACATCCAACCCCGTAACGTCAATCATGCAACTGTCCATGCAGACCCTGCCCACAATGGGGGCGGGCACACCACCCACCATCATCGACCAACGGCCGCAACCCAGATGACGGTCCAGACCGTCGGCATATCCTATCGGCACGGTGGCAATCAACGATTTGCGCTCCAATCTGCCGGCCCTGCCGTAGCCCACGCTCTCGCCTGCCTCCAACTCTCTCACCTGCACCACCGCCGTCTTCAATCTGCTAATCTCCCTCACCTGCAGGAAACCGCAGCCGTAGAGCCCTATTCCCAAACGGCACATGTCGTAATCGGATTTGGGGAGATTCACGATGCCGGCGCTGTTGTTTATGTGACGCAACGGTTTGTAAGGCAACTCGGCCATAATCATTCCGCTCACCTTGTCGAACACCTCCACCTGTCGCAATGCGAACTCTCTCTCCTCCGGCATGTCGGCCGTGGCAAGATGGCTGAAAATACTCCTCACCACCACTGCATCGCTCACCTCACGCAGCACGACATTAAGCCGCTCCACATCGCGCCGTTCAAATCCCAGACGATGCATGCCGCTGTCTATTTTGATATGTATCGGGTAGTCGTTCTGCCCCGCACTGCGCACCGCCTTCACGAAACGCTCCAACGACACGAAGTTGTAAATCTCCGGCTCCAATCGGTTGGCCACCATCAGGTCGAAACTGTCGGAATCGGCATTCAGCACCACGATGGGCACCGTAATACCCTTGCGTCTGAGCGACACCCCTTCGTCGGCAAAAGCCACTGCCAGATAATCCACACCCTTGTTGGAGAGCATGTTGGCTATTTCATAATCGCCATTGCCGTAAGCCGAAGCCTTCACCATGGCCATGAGTTTCACATCGGGAGCCATGCGCGAACGGAAGAAGGCCAGATTATGGGCCAGAGCATCCAGATTTATTTCGAGAATGGTGGTATGACTCATACGTTGCAACAGATGCACAATTCTGTCGAAATGGGCCAACTGATTACCCTTGACCAACACAGCACAGTTCTCCACCTTATCCTGCGTGAAGGCCTCCATGAAGTCGCCCACCGAGGCATAAAACTCCGCCTCGCATCCGAAGACATCGCCATGTTCCTTTATTCTCTCTCCCACACCTATCAGCTTATCCACGCCCGCGCCCTCCACCGTAGCGGCAGCCAGAGCATAGAGCTCTCCGTCGGGCAGATTGCTGAACATGATATCCGACAGAATCAGCACACGACGTCGGTTGTCGGCCACGTTGGCCAGATAGTCCAACGCTATTGATAGCGAATTGATGTCGGTATTATGATTGTCGCTCACCACGATGGAGTTGCCTATTCCCTCCCGCAGTTCCAACTGCAAATCCACCGGTTGCAGCTCGCCGAAACCTCGTTCGACCTCCTTGCGGTCGTAGCCCAAAAC
>JAZODY010000075.1:0-2627 GCA_045597245.1 Tidjanibacter sp. | reverse complement strand
TGGTATACTGCTGGCAGCAGCAGGGGGAGAATTCCAGTGTTTCTGGTCAATGTCTGGTAAACAGCTACCAGCAGCAGGGGGAGAACACCAGTGATTCTGGTGGATGTCTGGTATATTGCTGGCAGCAGCAGGGGAGAATACCAGTGTTTCTGGTGGATATCTGGTATACTTGGTGTGCAAATCCATGCTCTTTGGAGAGGAGATTGCTTCGCTCCTGCGGAGTGCTCTACTGCTCCCGTTTTATCTCTATGGGCATGGGCTTGCTCTCCTCGCCCGAGTAGATTGACACGTGGGGGTAGGGTATCTCTATGCCCTCGCGGTCGAAGGCGGTTTTCAGGCGACGCTGATACTCCCTCTTTATCAGCCACTGCTGCATGGGACGTGTTTTGAGCGTGGCTTTTATCACCACCGCGCTGTCGAGGAATTGGTCCACGCCGTTTATCTCCACCGTCTGCAACATGTGCGGGCCGAACTGCTCGTCGGCATACAACTCGTCGCCAACGCGCTGCATGACGGCCATCACATGGTCGAGGTCCTCCTTGTAGGCCACACCCATGTCTATCACTATGGCCGACCACTCTTTGGTCATGTTGGAGAGGGAGTTGATTTTTCCGTTCTGGAAGATGTGGACCACGCCGCTCGAATCTCTCAGCGTGATGGTTCTCAGCTCAATCTTCTCCACCTTGCCCGTCTGGCCGTTGATGATGGCCATGTCGCCCGTGCGCAGCTGGTCTTCGAGCAGGATGAAGAATCCCGAAATGAAATCCCTGACCAACTCCTGCGCTCCGAAACCGACTGCCAGACCGACGATTCCCGCACTCGCCAGAATGGGACCTATGTTGATGTTTATCTTCGCGAGGAAGATGAGCAGGAATATCACCCAGAGCAGTATGCGGCACACTCCGTGCACTATGCCCATGATGGTTTCGATGCGTTTGAGGGTCTCGCCCGCATTCTCCTCGTCGTCGCGCAGGGTCTTGTTTATGGTGAACTGTTTGAGCCGTTTTATCACAAAGCCGAGCAGTCTCAACAGACCCGCGAAGACAAGTATCATTATTATCAATGCGGGCAGTTCCACGATTGTCCATGTAAGAATACGGCGCAACAACTCTCTCCAAAACTTTGCGCTGAACATGTTGCTCTCCTGTGCGAACCAATTGATTGTCAGCGTCTGCGGATGGGCGGTGATGTCGAGGCTGTCGATGGGGATGTCGGCGATGAATCGGGGATTGTAGCCCTTTACGTCTTGCGGATTCAGTCTGAAATATCCGTCTATGTCGGGAACGAACAGCGAAATTTCATCCTCGCTCATCACCACGCTCGCATCGTTGTAGGCCGAGGTGATTGCACCTATGTCGGAGTCGGCTCCTATGTTCTCGGTGGTGCGGAAACGATTGTCACGAATCCTTATCTGCTCCACTATCTGTTCGTTGCCGTTTCTGTCGGTGCCCACTGCCGTAAAGAGCAGTTTGCGCTCGTCGTCGTAGACAAAATATATTTGTCTGTTGTTTACCGTATCTCGCTGTTCCTCGGTTTGCAACAATTGCTTGACGTTGTTCTCGCCATATATCTTGCGCATTCTGTTTACGGACATGCCCTTCATCACCATACCCACACGACTGTCCGTAATCTGGAACGTGCGGCTGATTGTATCTCCCGTTGTGGTCACGAACGGTTGCTCCATCGGATTCTTGCAACCGAACATGCTCGTCAGGAGCAGCAGTATCAACAACGTTTTCTTCATCTCTCTTCGATTTTTCTTCTGGCTTTTATTACAGGTCCTGTCGGGCGAGGCTGCCGAGCTCTTTCAGACACACTCTCAACGACTCCTCCCATTCGGGTACGAACACTCCGGCCTCTTTTATCTTCCCCTTGTCCAATACCGAGAAGGCCGGTCGGGGTGCTTTGGCCGGATATTGGGCCGTGGTCAGCGGGTTTACGGTCACGGCCTTGCCGGCGAGCAGAAATATGGTGTCGGCAAATTCCCACCAACTTGTTTCGCCCTCGTTGGAGTAGTGATAAATCTTAAAGCCCTTGAAACCTTTGTCAATCAATTTCATGACGGCCTCGGCAAGGTCGGGGGCGTATGTGGGGGTTCCGTATTGGTCGGCCACCACTCCGAGTTCGTCGCGGCTCTCGGAAAGTCGCAACATGGTTTTCACGAAATTGTTGCCGAACTCCGAGTAGAGCCATGCTGTACGAATCACCACAGCATCCGCACCGCTCTCCTTGATGCGTTGTTCGCCTTCGAGTTTGGTGCGACCGTAGACACTTTGCGGATTGGTTTTGTGCTTTTCGTTTATGGGGTTTGTGGCCGTCCCGTCGAAGACGTAATCGGTGGAGATGTGAACGAGTTTCACCTTCGTCTCTTTGCATACCGCACCCAATACCGCCGCCCCTTCGGCATTTATCTTGCGTGCCAACTCCTCTTCGTCCTCGGCCTTGTCCACCGCCGTATAGGCCGCACAGTTTATCAATACGTTGATTTTGTGCTCCTCAATCAGTTGCACCATGCAATCGTGGTTGGTGATGTCTGCTTCGGGCATATCGGTGAAGATGAAGTTGTGTCGGGGGTGGTTTGCCGCAATCTTGTTTATCGAGCAACCCAGCTGCCCGCGTCCGCCTGT
>JAZODY010000074.1:0-3236 GCA_045597245.1 Tidjanibacter sp. | reverse complement strand
GCCGAGGTGAGCGGCTTGTCGGTTACGTGAGCGGCCGATGATGCGGTCTTCATGCCGATGACTGCACGACCCTCGGTCTCGGGAACATCGCTAACACCGTAGAGGTCCATTATGTTTGCGGGTGAGCCGTGGGCCTGATTTCTGATACCCTTGCCCTGAGCGGCAGCCCACTCCTGCCACATGGTGGAGTATTTCTCCAAGAGCAGGTCGTTTATGGTGCGACGATAGTCAAACAGAACTCTGTTGTTGGTCTCCTCGTCGGCCGTCGTGTTGAGCAGCTGATGCATGTGGGGTTTGAGGTCGTAGCCGCGGCGTGCCTCAAACTCCTCGAAGAAGTTTTCGGTCCAATCCGAGTTTCCGAAAGCGTCATCCACCTCATAGGAGTCGTTGAAATAGTAGCGCAGATAGCTTAAATCATATCCCTCGAAAGCCTTGTCGAACTCTGCGAGGTAGTTAGTGATGGCTCTGCCCGAGAAGTGGTCGATTACGTCACCCTCGCCGCCCGGGCCGGCACGCTCCACCATCTTGCCATGCCAACCGAGGAAGAGTGCGCACACCGTCCAATCGCCCTCGGGAGCGACCCAATCCAGCGTGCCATCCTCTTTCACCTTGTCGGTCAGCTCAATGTATTCGCCTGTCTTGCTGTTTGCGGTGATGGCCATCAGCGGCAGCGACTGCGGGTAGCGTACCTGCTCGAATGCATACTGCTGCAAACTGTCGTTCTTTGCCAGCGGATACTCCAACTGCGAGATGTCGGCCTGCAAACCGAGCGAACGCACCAACGGGGTCTGGATATACTCAATCTTCTCTGTAATGCTCTCGCCACCCTTCACTTCATAGATTTTCGGTGCGAGATAGCGACAAGCGTCCTCCGGCTCCACCCACGGACCTCCGAAAGGCCAACCCGATGCGTTGGCAAGGTCGATTCCCAAATCTCTCTTTTCGGCCTCGTCGAGTGTGAACTGGAATGTATCCATCCATTCGGGCGAGATGAAATCGAGATATTTATCCTCAGAGCCGATTGCTCCGTAGATGGGAGTAATCTCCATGCCGCCCAAGCCTGCCTCGTTGTATTGGTTGAGCATGGTCACGATGTCTTTCTCGTTGGTCGCGCTTGCGGGCCACCACCAACGGGTCCACGGTTTAACCTGCTGGGTGATTTCGGGCCAACCCAGTTCGCCCGTCTCCTGCACGACGGTCTCCGTTTCGCCGCAGGCGGTCATGAAGACGCCGGCCACTCCGAGGAGCAATGCCTGTAACGCCTTCTGTGAAACTGATTTAATCTTCATAGTTGTTAGGATACGTTTTGTTATGTAATAATTTTGGTGTTGTCGTTGAAACTCCGTGTCCGTCTTGCCGTCCCGCGAGCGGTATGGCGGAGCACATTTCAATGGCAAGATAGTCAAAAAAACCAAAAGTTTTGAATTTCTACCACGAAAATGGTGAAAGTGGTGGTGATTTCGGTCAAAAAATCTTAATTTTGGTCTTTGACTGGCATCCTTGTCGAGGAGAAAGGGGCTTGACTAACGGAGCAGACAGAACAAAAAATAAATTTTAGTATCATGAAAAAGACTCTTAAACTTTTGACGCTTGTCGCAGCAACTCTCATGGTTGGATGCGGCGGCACCGACACCACCGAGGATTTGAGATATAAGGTGGTTGGCTCAGACATCATTGTGGATGCATCCGATTTACTCGACGACATTCCGCGTCTTCATCTGGTGCAGGATGCCGCTTCGCTCGGTGTGGATTGGCTCTATAACGACTTTGCCATCCAGTTCCGCACTCATGCGGATTTCACTATTTCTAATTATTTCAAGGATGTGACTTTTCCCGAAAGCGGCACCTACTATCTCTATGTGCGTGCCGTAGGTCAGCAGTATGCACCCTTCGGGGCGCGTTCGCGCAGTGCGGTGTTGCGTGCTCTTGCAAATCAGACTCCGGACGGCAGGCCGGTGCAGATTCCCGAGGGCTCCAACGGTGCTTTCCGATTGCGTGTCAATGATGCCTATGTGGAAGGCAGTTTCGGTGACGAGCCGGGGGCGGAGATGAAACGTGCGGGTGTCTATGAAGTGGAGAAGGGCGATGTCGCCCATCTGATGATTACGCGTGTTACCGGCTCGCCTGCCCTTGACTGCATCGTCTTCTCCAAGAATCCCAATCTCACCGAGGAGGACCTGATGGATGTTCAACTTCCCGACTATGTGGAACTTGTGCACGAATATGCCATACCGCGTTCGAGCTGTGTTAAATTCGGCGATTTGACGGGTGACGGCAAAACCGACTTTGTAGCCTTTTCGAGCGGCTACTCCTCTTATGCTTTCGACCACTCTGGCAAGATGCTTTGGGCGTGGGAGGCTCCCGAAGAGAACTCCAATCTCAGAGCTCAGTTCGAGGCCCCGGGTCTGGTGTGGGACTTCGACCGCGACGGCAAGGCCGAGTTGGTGCAGTGGCGTGAGTTCGACGGCACCGAGTGGCTCGTGATGGCCGACGGAATGACCGGCGAGATTATTCATAAAACCCCATGGCCCACCGCTCCTCATCCCCATGTTTACAACAATTTCCGTCTGGCAGTGGCAAATACCGACGGAATCTATCCTTCGGACGTGTTGCTGTACTCCGACTGCGGCCGATTCATGACCTACGGAATTTATGACAGTCGGCTCGGCGAGAAGTGGCGTCATGAGGTCAATACCAAAAAGGACCATTTGGGCCACTACTTCTATGCCCATGACTTCACCGGCGACGGCATCGACGAGATAGTGGGCGGATGGCGCGTGGTGGATGCCGACGGCAACATCATGTGGAGTCGTTTGGAGGACATTTACGACAATCATGACCATGTGGACAGCTACTCGTTTGCCGATATGAATGGCGATGGTCGCGACGATATTGTCATCAGTGCCTGCGATTTGGGTGCTCAGGTGCGTGATGCTCTCACCGGCGAACTGATGGCCATTGCTCCGGCCGAGCATGCCCAGCAGATTGAGGCCGGCAATTTCCTCGACGGATACGAACTGCCGCAGATGATAGCCGGAGCACGTATCTATAAAGACCGTCAGGTGGACCCCTATATCGCCTCTCAGGTCTATTGGTACGACAGCGAGGGCAATCTCATAAGTCGTTGGCCCATGAACGGACTGAACGGCAATCCCGACATCGTGATGGGCGATTGGTATGGAAACGGCACCGATGTGGCCTTCTGGTATAAGTTCCTCATGCAGCCCGACGGTCGC
>JAZODY010000073.1:0-8380 GCA_045597245.1 Tidjanibacter sp. | reverse complement strand
TCGGTGACGGCCTGGGTGATCTCACCGTCGACCTGATACTCTACGGTCAGGTCGTCGATTTCCAACACACCGTCATACTTGGCTACGATGCTGTTGTCTATGGTTGAACTTCCTGCAACACCACCCACATGGAACGTACGGAGCGTCAGCTGCGTACCCGGCTCACCGATACTCTGTGCTGCGATAACGCCCACAACCTCACCTTTCTGCACCATGCGGCTGGTGGCAAGGTTACGGCCGTAGCACTTGGCACATACACCGTGGCGCGACTCGCAGGTGAGTACCGAGCGAATCTCCACCTCTTCCAGCGGCGATTTGTCTATTGCCTCGGCGGCGAGCTCGTTAATCTCTTCGCCGGCCTTCACAATCAGTTCGCCTGTCTCGGGGTGATATATGTCGTTCAGAGCAGTGCGACCCAAGATGCGGTCGTAGAGCGACTGAATCACTGCATCGTTACGTTTCAAGGCCGTAGCCGTCAGACCGCGCAACGTACCGCAATCCTCCTCGGTGATGATGACGTCGTTGGCAACGTCCACCAGTCGGCGGGTAAGATAACCTGCGTCTGCGGTTTTAAGTGCCGTATCGGCCAAACCTTTACGTGCACCGTGGGTGGAGATGAAGTACTCCAACACCGACAGACCCTCCTTGAAGTTCGACAAGATGGGGTTCTCGATAATCTGACCGCCCTCGGCGCCCGATTTCTGGGGTTTTGCCATAAGACCACGCATACCCGACAACTGACGAATCTGCTCCTTAGAACCACGGGCTCCTGAATCCAGCATCATGAAGACGGGGTTGAAACCGTCTTGGTCGTTTTTCAGTTGGTCGTAGAGCGTTGCGGTCAGTTTGTTATTGATGTTGGTCCAAACGTCGATAACCCTGTTGTAGCGCTCGTTGTTGGTTATAAGACCCATGTTGTACTCCTCGTAGATTTCGTCCACCTGCTGATAGCCGCTATCAACCAGAGCCGCCTTTTCATCCGGAATGAGCACTGCGTCGAGGTTGAACGACAGACCGCCGCGGAATGCCATTTGGTAACCCAGATTCTTGATGTCATCCAAGAAGATGGCTGCCTTGTCGGCCCCCGACTTCTTCATGATTACACCGATGATATCGCGCAACGTGTTCTTCTTCAATATGGTGTTGATATAACCCACCTCTTTGGGTACCAATTGGTTGAATATCACGCGACCTATCGTGGTCTCCTTTATGAACTCTTTCTTCGGGTTGCCCTGCTCGTCCACCGTATCCACCATCACGCTCACTTTGGCGTGGAGATCTACCATACCTTCGTTATAAGCGATGATGGCCTCCTCCGGACCGTAGAACTTCGTACCTTCGCCCTTAGCGCCCGGTCTGGGTTTGGTGATGTAGTACAGACCCAATACCATGTCCTGCGACGGCACCGTGATAGGTGCACCGTTGGCGGGGTTGAGAATGTTGTGCGAACCCAGCATCAGCAGCTGTGCCTCCAAGATGGCGGCATTACCCAGCGGCAAGTGAACAGCCATCTGGTCACCGTCGAAGTCGGCGTTGAATGCCGTACATGCCAACGGGTGCAACTGCATTGCCTTTCCCTCGATGAGTTTTGGTTGGAAGGCCTGAATACCCAGACGGTGAAGCGTCGGGGCGCGGTTCATCAACACCGGATGACCCTTGATTACATTTTCCAGAATATCCCAAATAACGGGGTCTTTTCTGTCTATGATTTTCTTGGCCGACTTAACGGTCTTTACAATACCTCTTTCGATGAGTTTTCTGATTATGAACGGCTTATACAGCTCGGCCGCCATATCTTTCGGAATTCCCATTTCGTGCATCTTCAACTCGGGGCCCACCACGATAACCGAACGGGCCGAGTAGTCCACACGTTTACCGAGCAGATTCTGACGGAAACGTCCCTGCTTACCTTTCAAACTGTCGCTCAACGACTTCAACGGTCTGTTGCTCTCGCTCTTTACTGCATTGTTTTTGCGCGAGTTGTCAAACAGCGAATCCACTGCCTCCTGCAACATCCGTTTCTCGTTTCTCAGGATGACCTCGGGAGCCTTAATCTCTATAAGTCGTTTAAGACGGTTGTTACGTATGATAACCCTGCGATACAGGTCGTTCAGGTCCGAGGTTGCGAAACGGCCGCCATCCAGCGGAACAAGAGGACGCAACTCGGGCGGAATGACCGGAATCACTTTCAGCACCATCCACTCGGGTTTGTTCACATCGCGTGACTCTCTGAAAGCCTCAATGATGTTCAGTCGTTTCAGTGCTTCGCTCTTACGTTGCTGCGAAGTCTCCGTGCTGGCTTTGTGGCGCAGCTGATAGGAGAGTGAGTCGAGGTCCACTTTTTGGAGCAGGGTCGATACGGCCTCGGCACCCATCTGTGCGATGAATTTGTCGGGGTCGCTGTCGTCCAGCTGTTGATTGCCTTTGGGCAGTGCGGCCAGAATGTCGAGATACTCTTTCTCGGTGAGCAGGTCGAGGTCCGATACTCCCGATGCGCTTGCGGCTCCCGCCTGAATCACTATGAAACGCTCATAGTAAATCACAGCATCGAGTTTCTTGGTCTGGATACCGAGCATGGCGCCTATCTTCGAGGGCAACGAGCGGAAGAACCAGATGTGAACCACCGGTACCACCAGTGAGATGTGACCCATGCGCTCTCTGCGCACCTTCTTCTCCGTAACTTCCACACCGCATCGGTCGCAGACGATACCCTTGTAGCGGATACGTTTATACTTTCCGCAGTGGCACTCATAGTCCTTCACAGGACCGAAGATGCGCTCGCAGAACAGACCGTCGCGTTCGGGTTTATACGTACGATAATTTATCGTTTCGGGCCTGAGTCCCTCACCGCTCGAATTTTCCAGACTCTCTTCGGGCGATGCAAGTCCGATAGATATCTTACTGAAATTGATGCTGGTTTTATTATCCTTTTTAACTGGCATTTTATTAACCTGTTTTTAATAAATTCACTAATCTGTTATTAAGCTCATTCTCTACGAGAGTTTCACGCTGATTGCCAAACCGCGCAATTCGTGAAGCAGTACGTTGAGTGACTCGGGGATGCCTGCCGTGGGCAGATTGTCGCCCTTCACGATGGCCTCATATGCCTTCGCACGACCTATCACGTCGTCACTCTTGATGGTGAGTATCTCTTGCAGGATGTTGGCTGCACCGAAACCTTCCAGTGCCCATACCTCCATCTCTCCGAAACGCTGACCTCCGAACTGAGCCTTACCGCCCAACGGCTGCTGGGTTACCAGCGAGTACGGACCAATCGAACGTGCATGCATCTTGTCGTCAATCATGTGACCGAGTTTCAGCATGTAAATCACACCCACCGTTGCCGGCTGGTCGAACAGTTCGCCCGTTCCTCCGTCGTGCAGATAGCAGGTTCCGTTCTTCGGCAGTCCGGCTTTGGCGATATACTCGTTGATTTCGTCCAGCGATGCTCCATCGAAGATGGGGGTGGCGAATTTCAATCCGAGTTCCATGCCGGCCCATCCGAGAATAGTCTCGTAAATCTGACCGAGGTTCATTCGAGAGGGCACACCCAGCGGGTTCAGAACGATATCCACCGTGCTTCCGTCCTCCAAGAACGGCATATCCTCGTCGCGGACCACTTTGGCCACGATACCCTTGTTTCCGTGACGACCGGCCATCTTGTCACCAACTTTCAACTTACGTTTCTTGGCGATGTAAACTTTGGCCAGCTGTATGATTCCACTGGGCAGCTCGTCACCGTTGGTGATGTTGTACTTCTCGCGTTTTACCTTCGCATCGGCCTCTTTATACTTAATAATATAGTTGTTTATTGCAACCTCCACCAGATGGTCGATGCGTGCATCGCCCACCCATTTGTCGGCGCTGAGGTTGTGGTAGTCAATCTCTTCCAGCATCTTCTTCGTGAAGCGAGTTCCTTTGGCGTACAACTCCACTCCGAAATACTCTTTGATACCCTGACAGCTCTTGTCTTTCAGCAGTGTCCACAACTTCTCAACCAGCACACTCTTCAATGCGGCGGTCTCCTGAGCGAATACTGCATCCACCTCTTCCAGTTTGCGTTTCTCCTCCTGTTTGCTGCGTTTGTTGTCTTTCACATTGCGGCTGAACAGTCTGCGGTCAATCACCGTACCGTAGAGCGACGGCTGGGCTTTGAGCGAAGCATCCTTCACATCGCCTGCCTTGTCGCCGAAGATGGCGCGCAACAGTTTCTCCTCGGGTGACGGGTCGCTCTCGCCTTTGGGAGTAATCTTACCAATCAGTATATCGCCCGGTTTCACGTTGGCTCCCACGCGAATGATGCCTCTCTCGTCGAGGTCTTTCGTTGCGTCCTCGCTCACGTTGGGAATATCCGATGTAAGTTCCTCCACTCCGCGCTTGGTCTCGCGTACCTCCATGATATATTCGTCCACATGTACCGAGGTGAACATATCATCTCTCACCAGACGCTCCGAGATTACGATTGCATCCTCGAAGTTGTATCCCTTCCACGGCATGAAAGCCACTTTCAGGTTACGGCCCAGAGCCAGCTCGCCGTTGTTGGTAGAGTAGCCCTCGGTCAGTATCTGGCCTTTGGTCACCTTGTCGCCAATCTTCACGATGGGGCGCAGGGTTATGGACATGTTCTGGTTGGTCTTGCGGTAGCGAGGCAGATTGTAGGTGGTTATTTCGGGGTCGAAACTTACAAGCTTCTCATCCTCCGTACGGTCATATTTCACCTGAATCTTCTGAGCATCGGCAAACACCACTTCGCCCGTACCTTCGGCCACCACCTGAATACGGCTGTAAGCAATCATCTCCTTCTCCAAGCCTGTTCCAACGATGGGGGCCTGAGGATTAATCAAAGGTACGGCCTGACGCATCATGTTCGAACCCATCAACGCACGGTTTGCGTCGTCATGCTCCAAGAAGGGGATAAGGCTCGCCGCTATGGAGGCAATCTGGTTCGGAGCCACGTCTATGTAGTCCACCTGCTCTGCGTTCACCGTGGGGAAGTCGGCCTCAGAGCGGGCCTTGATACGGTCGGGCTGCAAGAACTCGCCCTTCTCGTTGAGGCCTGCCGATGCCTGAGCAAATATCTTGCCCTCCTCCTCCTCGGCACTCAAATATACGATGTCGCCATCGTTGAAATCCACCTTGCCCTCTTCCACCTTGCGGTAGGGGGTGTTGATGAATCCCATGTCGCTGATTTTTGCATAAGTACACAACGACGAAATCAGACCGATGTTCGGACCCTCAGGAGTCTCGATGGGGCACAGACGGCCGTAGTGGGTGTAGTGTACGTCTCGAACCTCGAATCCTGCTCTGTCGCGCGAGATACCGCCCGGACCCAGAGCCGACAGACGACGCTTGTGGGTCATCTCGGCCAGCGGGTTGGTCTGGTCCATGAACTGCGACAGCTGGTTGGTGCCGAAGAACGAGTTGATTACGCTCGAGAGAGTCTTGGCGTTTATCAGGTCAATCGGGGCAAACACCTCCGTATCCCTCACGTTCATTCTCTCACGAATCGTACGTGCCATTCTCACGAAGCCCACCGAGAACTGATTCGACAACTGCTCGCCCACCGTTCTCACACGGCGGTTGCTCAGGTGGTCGATATCATCAACATCTGCCTGAGAGTTGATGAGCGACACCAGATACTTGATAATCGAGATGATGTCCTCTTTGGTGAGGATTCTCACTTTCGAGTCGATGCCGAGTTCCAACTTCTTGTTGATGCGGAAACGGCCCACCTCTCCCAAATCATATCTCTTGTCCGAGAAGAACAGCTTGTCAATCACGTCGCGAGCCGTGCTCTCATCGGGCGGCTCCGAATTACGCAATTGGCGATAGATGTAAACCACCGACTCTTTTTCTGAGTTGCAGGGGTCCTTTTGGAGCGTGTTGTAGATGATGGAGAAGTCGGTGCCGCTCGTGTTCTCCTTGTGAAGAAGAATGGTCTTCGCACCGCACTCCAACAGCTGTTCGATGTGCTCCTCTGCGAGCTCTGTCTCGCGGTCGAGAATAACCTCGTTACGGTCGATGGTGACAACCTCTCCGGTGTCCTCGTCCACGAAGTCCTCCACCCAAGTGCTCAATATTCTTGCGGCCAGTTTGCGGCCGATGTTTTTCTTCAAGTTCGCTTTGGTGACCTTCACCTCATCGGCAAGGTCGAAGATTCCCAGAATCTCTTGGTCTGACTCGTAGCCGATTGCACGCAACAAAGTGGTTACGGGCAACTTCTTCTTACGGTCGATATAGGCATACATCACATTGTTGATGTCGGTGGCGAACTCAATCCACGACCCCTTGAAGGGAATGATTCTCGCCGAATAGAGTTTCGTGCCGTTTGTGTGGATGCTCTGACCGAAGAATACGCCGGGTGAACGATGCAGTTGCGAAACGATTACGCGCTCTGCTCCGTTGATGACGAACGTACCGCGAGGCGTCATGTAGGGAATGGTACCGAAATAGACATCCTGCACCACGGTGTCGAAATCTTCGTGGTCGGGGTCGGTACAATAGAGTTTGAGTCTGGCTTTCAGAGGTACACTGTAAGTCAGACCGCGGTCCAGACACTCGTCAATAGTGTATCTGGGCGGGTCGATGTAGTAATCGATAAATTCCAGAACGAAGTTGTTTCTGGTGTCTGTGATGGGGAAATTCTCCATGAACACTTTGTAGAGTCCCTCGTTTTTGCGGTTCTCTGCGGTGGTGTCCAGCTGGAAAAAGTCATGGAACGATTTAAGTTGAACCTCCAAAAAGTCGGGATACTCCATTTTGTGCTTTACGGAGGAAAAACTGATTCTTTTGTTTGCTTCTAAGGACATTTTTTACAAAATTAAAATTTACGTGACCGAATGTCTCGTTTCTGCCCTTGCGGACAATTCTTTAAGCATACATTGTCTTGGGTCACCCCTCGACGGTAGTTTTCGATAAGTTTTGTGAATAAGGTATGCTGGTGTTTGTCAGCTGATTGGAAATACATCCGGCCCTATCTCCGTTGTTTCATTTTAGAACTTTCATGCGCCTCTCGGCCATCTTGTTTTTAAACACACCCATAGCGGCTCGCGCCGCATCACATGCTTATCCTTTGTTAGTCCCGTATTTTTTCTAAAAATTATTTACCCTCTCTCACACAACTTTTCATCCGCAGACACTCTTTTTCACAAGCCATTCCTGTCTTTGCCTCTGCCTCTGCCTCTGCCTCTGCCTCTGCCTCTGCCTCTGCCTCTGCCTCTGCCTCTTTCCTAACGCCTCTTTTGCCTCATCTCTCCGTTATCTTCTACTCCCTCTTTCGGCTCTCCCTCTTCTCCGTCCCTCTTCTCCGTCCTCTCTTTTTTCGCCGGTTCTTCCTTTCGGCTCCTCCTTCTCTCGGCACCTCCTCTTCTTCTCTCGGCCCTCCTTCTCTTGGCTTCTCCTCCTCTTCTTCTTCGGCCTTTCCTGATACTTGTGCTACCGGTTGTTTCGTTTTTCTACGGTCGGTTTTTCCCAATCACTCCAGCAATCACATTCGGCTGTTCATTTTTCTGTGCTCAGGAACCATTGTGCAGACATCGCAACTGTCGCGAATAATCGCGATGTCGGTACCTTGTGAATCGTCCTTGTGGGTCTTACGACGGTTATCCCAATCACTCCAGCAATCACATTCGGCTGTTCATTTTTCTGTTTTCAGGAACCCTTCCGTTCAGTTTGTCAAGCTCTTTCCCCTCAAGCTCATTCAGTCGTCGGGTTGTGTTTTAATCCCGGGTGACTCTTCGGTGCCAAGTAGTATTTATTGTGCGTTTCCACCGTCGGCCGGCAAATCGATTTGCTGTGTTATGTTTTGACATTCAATCGTTTGTCGCTTTCACATTCGTTCTTTTTTGCCGTGGTGTTTCTGCTGTTCAGGTTTCAGGTTTTGTGTTAAGATGTCACTTGTCCGATTTCTCGGATTTGTGACATTTCGGGTATGAATTTTTAATACGAGAAAAGGTATAGAGCCTCCGAGAAGGCTCTACACCCGATATTTGTCGATTTGTTAAGTATATAATTACTTAATCTCAACCTCTGCTCCTGCCTCTTCGAGTGCTGCTTTGAGAGCCTCAGCCTCCTCTTTCGAAACACCTTCTTTAACAGCTTTGGGAGCGCCATCAACCAACTCCTTAGCCTCTTTCAGACCAAGACCGGTAGCCTCTTTAACTGCCTTTACAACAGGAATTTTGCTGGTGCCTGCGCTAACGAGAACTACGTCGAACGAAGTCTTCTCTGCTACGGCTGCCTCACCGCTTGCTGCGGGAGCTGCAACTGCAACTGCAGCGGCTGCGGGTTCAATGCCGTACTCGTCTTTCAGAACGGCTGCCAATTCGTTTACTTCCTTAACTGTCAAGTTTACCAACTCCTCAGCTAATGCTTTGATATC
>JAZODY010000072.1:0-2899 GCA_045597245.1 Tidjanibacter sp. | reverse complement strand
GGGAAGGCCGAGCGAATTGAATATGTCGAGAATGATTACGTCGCTGACCACAACGGCCAGAAATATGCACATCAACTCGCTGAAATAGAAATGCTCGGGATGGAACATTCCGTGTCGGGCAATCTCCATCATTCCGTTGCTGGTGGCGGCACCTATGAAAATACCGATGGCCGCTATTATGAGGATTCGTTTGAGTGATGCGGCCTTAGAACCCACTGCCGAACTGAGAAAGTTTACTGCATCGTTGCTGACACCCACGATAAGGTCTACTATGGCCAGCACGAAGAGGAATGCCACGATGATTAAGTAGATTGTAGTCATGTTTTTTACTCTGTGTAGTTATATTATTTATCTGATACTCTTTTTCGCTTTGCAAAATAGCAAACATCTTATTGCTGAGCCGCTACAAAACTATTACAATTTTATTACTTTTTTCTCGCTTTTCAAATTCCATTCTCTCCTTTGCGGGTCTATGTATGCTCTTTCGCGGCATTTTCGGGGAGTATGACAGCGTGAGGTTATGGAAAATTTATTTTTGATTAGAGTTGGCGGTTTTAATAAAATTCTTATATTTGTATCTATGATGACAGGTGCGGTCGGGGCCAGCTAAGGTCGTGATTGATGTCGATAGCGTTCCACTGCCGATTGTCGTCATGAAACGGTCCGCACCGAAAGAGTGGGACCGAAAATAATTAACCACACTTAATTTTATATGTTATGAAGAAATTTAGATGTACCGTATGCGGTTATATTCATGAAGGTGATTCGGCACCCGAAAAATGTCCGCAGTGCAAGGTTCCCGCAAACAAATTTGTAGAGATTGTAGAGTCGGATGCTGTGACTTTTGTAGATGAGCATGTTATCGGAGTTGCCAAAGGCGTGAACAAAGAGATTTGGGACGGTCTTCAAGCTCATTTCATGGGTGAGTGCACCGAGGTGGGTATGTATCTGGCCATGAGTCGTCAGGCCGACCGAGAGGGTTATCCCGAGGTGGCCGAGGCCTTCAAGCGTTATGCTTGGGAGGAGGCAGAGCACGCAGCCAAGTTCGCCGAGTTGATTGGCGAGGTTGTTTGGGACACCAAGACCAATGTTTACAAACGCATGATGGCCGAGTCGGGCGCATGTGAGGACAAGAAACGTATTGCCACGTTGGCAAAGCAGCAGAATCTGGACGCCATTCATGACACCGTTCATGAGATGGCCAAAGACGAGGCGCGTCACGGAAAAGGTTTCGAAGGTCTGTATAATCGCTATTTCAAGTAGCCTAACTGAGTGCTTTTGGGGCAAACAGCCTGCGGGCACTGAAATAGCAGAAAAGAGAACTCGCCGACCGATTAATCGGTCGGCGAGTTCTCTGTATATCGGCCACCGCTTGTTGCTATATTGTTGATGGCGACCGTCACTCACCTCTCAGCGTCTCCCGATGCTGATGTTCGACATGCCGGACACATCTTTCAGGTCGAGGTCGCCGGTTATTGAAATCATCACCAAGTCTTTCCCGTCGTTTATCATCATCAGGAATTCGTTCTTTGCCTTTCCCTTGCCGGTGATTGCGAAGATTTTCACATTGTTGCTGCCGTTGCTGATGGCGGTAATCAACTTGTAGTCGCCTTGCTTAATCATCTCGTCGGCCTCCTTGACTTGTGCATCGCTGCATTCTTCGCATATTATCATGGTCAGCATCTCGGTATTTGCAAGCATTTCGGCCGAGCTGTTTTTGTTGTCCATTATTGTTATTGTGCCCAACATTTGCCCCGGAATCTCGATGGTTGTGAATTCCGGCTGTCCGCGATGTTTTTCAAGATACCTCTTGAATGCGTCGCTTTGTGCATGCGCCATCATCGGAAGGAGCATTATTATCAATATTATCAATCGTTTCATGACGTTGTTGGTTTATCCTGTTAGAGTCTTCTACCATTTGAAACCCAATCCCACCGAGCAGGGCAGTGCGTTGGGACCCTTGTCGGTTTTGAAGAGTTCGGTGCGTCCCGTCTCTCCGTAGATATAGAATCCGCTGCCGAAACCTAAATTTGCGTAGAAACCGTATCGCAGTTGGTTGAGGCCGTCGAGTTTCTCTTTCTCTTTGGGGAATTTCAGTTTGGTGTGGGAGTTGATGAGACACTCGCCATATACACCGCCCGTCAGTTTCATCTGTCCCATGCGGATTGTCAGCAGCAGCGGGGCTCGCAGGGCCGCGGTTGTGAGTTTCGATTTCTTGTGGCTTGTCTCCGGCGCGAACGGAGCAACCATTCCGTCGGGTGTATTGGCGAGACCTGTGTTGTGGGCAAAGGTGTAGTTGTCGCAGGTGAGCACCACTCCCGTAGATAAGCCTATCGAACCTGCCTGATTAAACCATCTACCCGAGGACACCAAAGGAAAGCTCATGTGTATCGACTTTGTCTGGTTGAGTTCCATGAAGTCCGAAGAGGCGGGGTAGAGGTCGTAGCCTACGCTTCCCAACATGCTCAGACCTATCTCATATCCGATTCCGGATTCGAAGCTGGGCCTATGGGCTCTCTTTTTCCTGCCGTTTACTGTGCCGTCTATCTCATAACCTCGGCTCTCGCTTGCTGCGACCGACTCTTCGCCCGACCACTCCTTATCATTAAAGTCTCCGATGTCACCCATCTTCTCTTCAAACTCCGACCACTTATCGCCGTCGGTTTCTGCCACTTGCTTGTCGGTTTTTTCGTTCGGTCCGAATATGAATTTAAATCCTGCTATGTTTATTGCGAAGTTGTTCTCTCCCTGTGAACTTATATCCAACACCTTGTCGCTATCAGTGGTGATGGAGATGTGTGAGTCGCCGTTGTTTTTTTGTTGTTGTGCTGCTGCACTGCGTACCGTCATCAGTGCGAGAATGGTCAGCGGGATTATTAATGCTCTTTTCATGATTTAA
>JAZODY010000071.1:0-2898 GCA_045597245.1 Tidjanibacter sp. | reverse complement strand
GCTACGATCCGACTTGCAGGCGGCTCTGGTGCCGGCCTACGCTCATGGTCTTCGTGGTATTTGCGGGGCACTTCAACGCATGGGCATGCCGTCGTTGCTGACCACCCTGCCGATGTTCATCTATCGCTACCTCGCACTGCTGCTCCGTCAGGCGGAGGAGATGGACAGAGCCCGCAAGGCCCGCAGTTTCGGTCGTCGGTCATGGCCGATAGGTCAATGGGGAGATGCCGTCGCACTGCTGTTGGTGCGCTCGACCGAACGTTCGGAACTTATCCACAGAGCAATGCTCGCCCGCGGTTTCAACGGACGGATGGAGTATCTCGCACCGAAACGGCAGTTGAACCGCAACGATGCGGCATTCATAACGGTATGGTCCGTTGCAATAATCGCCCTAAGATTTGCTTCTCCTCTCTCGCTGCTCTTTCACTCGTCGCCCTGACGGTTCATGCGATGCTCCTGATTGGTGCAACACAAAGACAACACCCCTTCACCCAAAACCCCGTATGAGAGATTCATTGGTCCGACCAAACAAACTGCCCGAGAAAAATTTTCTCGGGCAGTTTGTTTAATTGTACGGCGGCTACGGTCGGTGCAGTAGCGACGCCGACACCACCTCTGTCTTCTCGTCATCCTGCTCCTCGTCGGGCAGATAGTGATACTCCACATCCATGAGCCAGCCACCGCCGAGAGCCACATAGAGATTGATGTAGGCGTCGAGCTGCTGGGTCAGCAACTGCACATACTGCAATTGGGCGCTGTAAAGATTTCGTTCGGCATCAATCACACCCAGATAGCTGGTCATGCCGTTGGTGTAGAGTTCGTATGTGAGTCTTTGCAGACGGCAATTGGAGGTGAGCACGGGCATGAAATCGGCCAGCTGATTGTCGTAGGTGCGGATGCCCACCAGAGCATTCTCCACATCGGTCACAGCCTCCAACACCACCTTCTCATACTCATAAACCGACTGTCTGTACCTCTCATAGGCCGCCAATTCGTTGTTGCGTCCCGCTCCCCACGAGAAGAGCGACTGGCTTATCTCGCCTATCGCATTCCAATAGAATGGATTACCCCTGAAAAGTCCCTTCACCGTACCGTCGAGCACGCCTCCCGAGGCTGTCAGATTTACCGACGGGAACCTCTCGGCATGCGCATAGCGTACCTCGGCCGCGGCAGCAGCCATCTCATAGTAGGATTTGAGTACGTCGGGTCTTCGCTCCAACAGGTCGGTGGGCAGTCCGGCAGGTACATACTCAGGCAACTCGGCCGGCACCAATCCGCGACACTGCAACGTATCCTGCGGGAACCTGTTATATCGCTCGGGATTGAGCAGAATGGTTGGTTCCTGAGCGAGCAACTCGTTAAGAGCCAAGTTGGTCTGAATCATGGCGCGACGATATTGCGGAATGTCGGCCGCCACCGTGGCGGTCATGCCGCGGGCCTGCAACAGGTCGATGGCCGACGAAAGACCGTAGCCATACATCGAGTCGATGCGCTGCTGCTCCTCCAAGCGAAGTCGATAGCTGCGCTCGGCAATGGCCAGCGAACGGGCATACTCCAACCATTGGAAATATGTCTGCGCCACCTGAGCCGCCAGCGAGAGCATCACTCCTCGATAGGCATACTCGGAGGAGAGCAGTTCGGCCCGTGCGGCATCGGTGCTGCTGCGCAGTGCCCCGAAGAGGGAAATCTCCCACGACATGTCGGGCTGGATGAAGTACTCCTGTTCTATGGCCCTGCGCGCGGTGCCATCCACCTCGGTGTACTCGCCCTCGGCCGAGGCCTTAATGCCGAACGAGGGGAGAAACGATGCACGCGTGACCGCCAACGAATAACGGGCCTGCTCGACGGCCGAGGCGGCCACGGCAAGGTCGTGGTTGTTGGCCAGAGCGGTGGCGATGAGCCTGTTGAGCGTGGTATCGCCAAAGATGGTCCACCATTCGGAATTGACCACCAGAGCGGCCGTATCGGGGCGCGCAAAGAGATACCTCTCGCGCACCTCCAAGTCGGGTCGTATGACATCCACCGCACAGCTCGCAACGACGGCCGCAAAAACGAACAAAAATATTATCTTTCTCATTTCCATTTGCTTTTTGTTTCACAGTCAATCAGACGGCCTCCACCTCCAAGAGGCAGGACGGCACATATCATACCAGCTCCTCATCAGGATGGTTGTATCCGACGACGCTCACGCCTGCGGTCGAAGCGGGCCAGACGTCCCACGATGTAGTAGAGTGCCGGATAGACGAATATGCCGAGCAGTGTGGCCACGCCCATTCCGCCCACCAAAGCCAGACCGATGGTGCGGCGCGCCTCCGAGTAGGCCCCCGAGGCAAACACCAGAGGCAGCACACCGATTATGAATGCAAAAGCCGTCATGATGATGGGACGTACACGCAGACGGGCGGCACCGATGGCGGCCTCTTCGAGTGTGCGGTTTTCGCGGAAGAAGAGCCGGTCGGCATACTCGACCACCAGAATGGCATTCTTGGCGGCAAGCCCGATGAGCATCACCAACGAGATGACCATAAAGACATTGTCGGTAAACGAGTCGTCGAACAGATGGCCGAGCCAGACAAACAACAACGCCCCGAAGACTGCAAACGGAACACCCAGCAACACACTGAAAGGCAAGGCCCAGCTGTCGTAGAGAGCCGCCAGAGCGAGAAAAATGAATATCACGGCGAGCAGATAGGTCAGCGACGTGTTTTCAGACGCATTGGCCTCCTGAAAGGAGACTCCGTTCCATGCAAGCGTGATGTCGTCGGGCATCTGCTCATCGACAAGTTTCTGTATGGCACTCATGGCCTGCGTACTCGACATTCCTTTGGCGGGAGTGGCCGTATAGGCGATGGCATTGTAGAGGTTGAACTGAGTAATATACTCCACGCCCACCGTATC
>JAZODY010000070.1:0-3845 GCA_045597245.1 Tidjanibacter sp. | reverse complement strand
TGGCTGATTTCACCGGCGACTCACTCGCACTTTCACAACGTGCGGCCGATAACGATGCCGAGATGATTCTCTTTGCCGGAGTGCGTTTCATGGCCGAGACAGCCAAAGTGCTCTCCCCGTCGAAAAAGGTGATTCTGCCCGTTCCCGAGGCCGGTTGTTCGCTTGCCGACTCGTGTAATGCCGACGAACTTGCCGAATTTAAGAGAACGCATCCCGACCATAAAGTTGTTTCGTATGTGAACACTTCGGTGGAGGTGAAGGCTCTGACCGATGTCTGCTGCACCTCTTCAAATGCATTGAAGGTGGTGAACTCGATAGATAAGGAGCAGAAGATAGTGTTTGTTCCTGATGCGAATCTGGGCGGATACATCAATAGTATTACTGGGCGCGATATGTTGCTCTGGAAGGGTGCGTGTCATGTTCATGATGCCATCAGACCCGAGAGCGTATTGGAGTTGAAAGCTGAACATCCCGAGGCAAAAGTGTTGGTTCATCCCGAGTGCAGGGCCGATGTGGTGGAACTTGCCGACTATGCGGGCAGCACAAAGGGCATCATCGATTTCTGCATGAATGACGATGCCGAGGAGTTTATAATAGTCACCGAGCCGGGCGTGATGTATGAGATAGAGCGTGCCGTACCCGACAAGAAGATTATCTCAATCTCTTCTCAGAGGAGTTGTGTGGAGTGTAACTATATGAAAATGGTTACGTTGGAGAGTATATATGAGGCACTTTTGAAAGAGGCGCCAGTAGTGGAAATTGACGAAAAGGTGAGAAGTGCCGCAGAAAGTTCCATACGTGCAATGCTGGCCATAAAATAGCATGGATAAAATAGTTCGGATGAAAGAGGATTTTTGTTCGGATTTTACTATTTTTGATTTTTGATAAACCGAGCAAGCCATGTGATTGATATTATCTTCTTGTGTCGCCTTTGGAACTATTTTGTTCGAAAAAGGAAAAAAGAGGGTAATGTTATTAAGCGGATTATCGATGTTATATTTAACCATGTGAGGAGTGACAGTATTTGTTGATGTTGCTCTTTATGTTGGTCGATATGTTGTGAGACTTGTTTGTTGGTCGAATAGAGTGAGAATAATAGATGTAAATAATATATTTGATTAAGACATGGAAGTTATTAACGAAAATGTAACCCCAAAGGAGAAATCTCTGAATTTCATTGAGGAGATAATAGAAAACTACATTGCCGAGGGCGGAACCAAAATTCAAACACGATTCCCGCCCGAACCCAACGGTTATCTTCACATAGGTCATGCAAAAAGTATCTGTCTTAATTTCGGTATGGCACGTAAGTATAACGGTAAGTGTAACTTACGTTTTGACGATACCAACCCTGTTAAGGAAGATACGGAGTATGTAGATTCCATAAAGGATGATATCAAGTGGCTCGGTTTCGAGTGGGCCAACGAGTTCTATGCTTCGGACTATTTCGATACCCTTTATGAATGGGCTGTTAAGCTCATCAAGTGTGGCAAAGCCTATGTGGATGACCAATCTCAGGAGCAAATCAGTCAGGGACGCGGAACGGTGACTGTGCCGGGTACCGAGAGTCCGTGGAGAGACCGCTCGGTGGAGGAGAATCTCGACCTCTTTGAACGAATGAAGAACGGCGAGTTCCCCGACGGCTCTAAGGTGTTGCGAGCCAAGATTGATATGGCCCACCCCAACATGCTGTTGCGCGACCCCATCATGTATCGCATTATTCATACCGAACACCATCGTACGGGCAATAAGTGGTGTATATATCCCATGTATGACTATGCACATGGCCAGTGCGACTCCATAGAGAACATCACTCATTCAATCTGTACGCTCGAATTTGATGTGCATCGTCCTCTGTATGATTGGTTTATAGAGCAGTTGGAAATTTATCCGAGCCATCAGTATGAGTTTGCACGTCTTAATCTGACATATACGGTGATGAGTAAGCGCAAGTTGTTGCAGCTTGTCAAGGATGGTTATGTTTCGGGTTGGGACGACCCCCGCATGCCGACTATATGTGCCTTGCGCAGAAAAGGTTACACTCCTGCGTCGATTCGTGCTTTTGCCGAGAAGGTGGGTGTAGCCAAAAGAGATAATGTGATAGACCTTTCGTTGTTGGAATTCTGCGTGAGAGAGGATTTGAACAAGAATGCTCAGCGCCGTATGGCTGTTCTCGACCCTGTAAAGGTTGTCATCACCAACTATCCCGAGGGTCAGACCGAGATGTTCTCGGCCGTCAATAACCCTGAGGATGAGTCGGCGGGTAAACGTTCGGTACCCTTCTCGCGTGAAATTTTTATCGAACGTTCTGATTTTATGGAGAATCCTCCCAAGAAATATTATCGTCTTTCTCCCGGTACAGAAGTGCGCCTGAGATACTCTTATCTTATTAAGTGTGAAGAAGTTATTAAAGACTCAGAGGGTAATATCATCGAGTTGCGTTGCAGTTATGACCCCGAGTCGGGTAATGGTTCTTCTTCGGATGGTCGTAAGGTTAAGGGTGTTATTCACTGGGTTTCTGCCGAGCATGCCGTAAAGGCCGAAGTCAGACTTTTTGACAATCTCTTTTCCAAAGAGGACCCCAACAATATTGAAGATGGTAAAACTTTCCTCGACTATATCAATCCCGAGTCGATGATTGTCACCACCGGTTATTTGGAACCGTCGCTTGAAGAGGCCGAAATAGGTGAAAAATTTCAGTTTGAAAGAATCGGGTATTTCTGCAAGGATAAAGACAGCAGCGCAGATAAACTTGTTTTCAATCGTGTTGTAAGTTTGAAAGATTCTTGGTCAAAGATGCAATCAAAGTAATTTTTTGATAATATTATTTTAATCTTTAATTAATAAAGGGTGGCCCTAAAAAGTCACCCTTTATTAATTGTTCCACGTGGAACAATTTTTATATCGATAAGATAGTTCTGATAAACATTGATTCTCTCGGATTATCGGCCGAAATAAACAAGCAGTACGTTTATATCTGCCGGAGATACTCCCGGGATGCGCGACGCCTGCCCTATGGTTTTCGGTGCGATGCGAGTTAATTTTTGACGCGCTTCAATGGTCAGTGATTGCAGTGAATTAAAATCGAATCCGGTAGGGATGATTATATTTTCGAGCCTTTTAAGTTTATCCGCCACCTCGCGCTCGCGCTCTATGTAACCTTTATACTTCTGTTCTATCTCTATCGCTTCAATAATATCGTTGGATATTGCGTTTTCGATTATAAACTTTTTCATCTCTTTTGAGTATTCGGCAACTCCTTTTATGGTTACTTCGTTGCGCGAAAGCAATTCTCCTATCCGTTTTTTTTGCGTGATAGGGGTCGAATTTATAGATGTAAGATAGTTGTTGGCCTCCTCTTTCGAAATACCGGTTTCAAGAATGTGTTTTTTTAATAACTCTTTCTTTGCTTTCTTCTCCCTAAATGCAATCAATCTCTCTTCGGTAGCCATACCTATACGCTCGGCTATGGGTGTAAGGCGCATATCGGCATCGTCTTGACGCAAAATAATACGATACTCCGCGCGACTTGTAAACATTCTGTAAGGTTCATCAACACCTTTGGTTACCAAATCATCAATCAATACTCCTATATAGGCCTCGTCGCGACCCAAAACCAACTCATCTTCACCCTTCAATTTGAGTGCTGCGTTGATTCCGGCCATCAATCCTTGTGCGGCAGCCTCCTCATAACCGGTCGTTCCGTTGATTTGACCTGCAAAATAGAGATTTTTCACCCTCTTGGTCTCCATCGTATGATGGAGTTGTGTGGGTGGAAAGTAGTCGTATTCTATCGCATACCCCGGCCTGTATATCTCCACATTCTCAAAACCCTCAATCTTTCT
>JAZODY010000069.1:0-4192 GCA_045597245.1 Tidjanibacter sp. | reverse complement strand
CTTCGCCATAGTCCCATTTCATGCAGCCCGTAAGGTTCAACGCCGACCATACAAGCAGAATAAAACATAATATATTAATGTTCCTTTTCATCAATTCTTGTTTTTTCCTATGGCTCGCGTGATAAACCCGGCTTTCATTCCGATGCGCTGTATGGTGCTACGGTTGAAAAACAATCCCGATTCTTACTCGTACTCCTGCGAGCCCAAATCCAACAATAACACAGACAGGTCTTCTGACTTATCCCTTCCGTCGCGCCTTCCCGGATTTGGACCAGTGGCAAAGAGTACGACAAAATATAAATTCCTTTCGGAATGGGATTTACAGCAACAGGTATTGTTCCGGATTTCCACCGGATTCCCTTTTTAACCCTTTACGACGCTTGGCCGTTTCGGGCGACTGTGTGGTGCAAAGGTACTGATTTTTTTTGTCGGCCAAACAATGAGGCGAAAAAACATCGCATTATTCTTTATTCTGTGTGGTGTCGGTGTATGAAATAATCGTTGGTGGAGTCGGTCGCATCAGATGGCCCTGCTCTTTTCTGCCACATAGAAGAGGTCGAAACATTCGTTGTCGGCATGGTCGATGCGGTAGTCATCCATTTTTATTGAGTCGGTCAGTTCCCTGTTGCCCTTCAACAATCGACGACGATTGAGCCTGTTGGCAATGTCATAAGGGATTCTCAGCAACCATGCCGGCAGACGGTGTTGCAGGTCGAGAATGTCGAAACGCATGATGCGTTCCACCGATTTCTTGTTGAGCTTGTAGTACTCCATCACCTTCTGGTTGCCGAACACACCATAGGCCTCCACCTTATCGAAATATGAAGATAACAGATGGCCGAACTCGTCGGGCGTGTATTCGCGCACGTGCCACGGATTGCGTGTGAGCGACATCAACCTATTGGGGGTGGAAACAATAAGACGCCCCCCGGGTTTCAATACGCGAGTAATCTCGTCCAACAGAACCTTGTCCTCTTTGATATGCTCTATCACTTGAAACGTTACCACATAATCATACTTTTGAGACTCTATGCCTGCGAGAGGAGGCACCGTCATCTCCATGTAGCCGGCATTTTCTATCTCGGCCACAATGTCGCTGGCACCCTGATGTTTGTCGATTGTGGTGAAACTGTCGCAGCGAGGAGCAATCACATGCGCACCATAGCCGCTGCCTGTGCCTATCTCCAATACATTGCCACTCACCAACTCGGCTGCTTTGTGGTAGGCAAGCAGGGAGCGCTGGAAAACATAGTTGTCCGAAGGGTCGGTTTGTGATACGCGTTCGGCGGTTTGCATTTTCGACATGATGAGGGCGGTTTATGTTTAGTGTGTTATAATTTATAATAGACGAATCGAATCTTCGTCAATAGCTATGGTGTTGCGTTTGAGAAGATAACCCACAGCTCGTTTGAAACTTTTCTTGCTTATTTGAAGTTTCTCTTTTATCTCCTCGGGCGACGACGAATCACACAGATGAAGTACTCCTCCATTGGCTTTCAATGCCGCTTTTAGCCGTTCGGCCGAGATTACCACCTCGTCCAAGCCTCTTTGTGACAGCGAAACGTCGATGCGGTTGTCCTCCGTTATTTTGTCGATGTAAGCCGTAAGTTTGTCACCTATGGACAACGGTTGAAAAATCTGATTGGTGTATATCATGCCCCAATGGCGATTGTTTACCACCACTCGGAATCCTTTTTCCACCCGACGAGCCACCAGAATCTCCACTTGGTCACCGACTCTCACGCAGACTTCGTTGTTGTTTACGTGTTTGTTCAGTCGCGCAGTGGCTGTGGCCCTGCCTGTCACATTGTCGTTGTAGACATAGACCACGTAACGTCGCCCAATCTCCATCGGTATGCTCATGTTGCTGTTGGGCAGAAAGAGATGTTTGGCCGAGAGTCCCCAATCGAGGAAGAACCCGTAGGCATTTTTGTCAATCGCTTTGAGGCATGCCAATTCGCCTGCTGTGGCAAAGGGTTGTTCCGTGGTGGCAACAAGGCGATTTTCGGAGTCGTGATAGACAAACACGCGCTTGCTGTCGCCAATCTTGTCGTTGATGGAGACGTATCTGTTGGGGAGGAGCACTTCCTCGCCGTCGTTGTCGGATAGGAAGAGACCGAAATCCGAAACCCTGCTTATGGTTAATGTGTGGTAATATCCTGCCGTGAGCATATACTGCCTGTTTTTGTTTCCGCAAAAGTAGTCATTTTTGTTGAGATTAACTCCTGTCTTGTGTTATTTTGGGTATGTGTTCATTGAGTATGGTTTTTGCAACCGTCTTGCGGGAGCGAAAGAGGGAGGTCGATTATGGCGTGCGAGGAAAAATTTATGGCCTTTTGGGCCTCGGTGAAGAGTGTATTTCGATTGATTTCATTAATTTTGCGGTTGTTGTGGCAAGAAAAGTCGAGTTTGTGGAACAATATGTTGAAAATTAATATTATAAGGATGAGAAGTTTTATTGGTTGCCTTGCGGCGTTGTTTGTGACGCTGGCTTGTTGCGGACAGAACGATGCCGACTCGGTTTCGATGAGTGGTTTTGCCAATGTTATGATTCCGGAGGTGCCGAAAAATATGACCTTCGCCGGAGAATCGGTTCCGTTCGAGCACTTCGATGTGGCGGAGAGTTATCAGCGAGAAATGTTGGTGACGTTATACATGCACTCCAAAACCTCACTTACGTTGCTCAAAACCAAACGATATTTCTCAATAATTGAGCCTATCTTGGAGAGGAATGGTGTCCCGACGGATTTTAAATATCTGTGTTGCATAGAGAGCGGACTCGATGAGGATGCGGTTTCGGTTGCCGGTGCGGGCGGATTGTGGCAGTTTATGCCTGCCACAGGAAAGAGCTACGGTCTGCTTATCGATTCGGGTGTGGACGAAAGATTCCATATCGAGAAAGCTACCGAGGCGGCATGCACCATGCTCAAAGAGCTGTATGATAAGTTTGGCTCTTGGACTCTTGCGGCCGCTGCATATAACCTCGGTCCCAACGGAGTGGAGCGCAGAATGGGATTGCAGAGCGGGGTGGATAACTACTACGATGCTTATTTCCCGCTCGAAACACGTCGTTACATGTTTCGCATTCTGTCGTTCAAAACTTTGCTGGAAGAGGGACCGGAGAAGTACGGATATCGCATAGGAAAGAAGGATTACTATAAACCGCTGACGGATTTTCATGAAATCGAGGTCTCGGGAGCGAATATCGATTGGCCCGCGGTGGCGGAACAAAACGGTACGAATTATAAAATGTTGCGCCTGCTGAATAACTGGATTCGAGATTACGATTACAAGAATACGGGAGGACGTACGTTTAAAGTGAGGATACCTAACAATAATTTCAGGAGCAATTGAAAAACAACAACTCGATAATAATCTCCGGTGCCAGAGTCAATAACTTGAAGAACATCGACCTCGAAATACCACGCAACAGACTGGTGGTTATTACGGGACTTTCTGGCTCGGGTAAATCGTCGCTGGCCTTCGATACCATCTATGCCGAGGGACAGCGTCGATATATGGATACGCTTTCGGCCTATGCCCGACAATTCATCGGCGGCATGGAGCGTCCCGATGTGGATAAGATAGACGGGTTGAGTCCTGTCGTGGCTATTGAGCAGAAGACCACGAATCGCAATCCGCGTTCCACTGTGGGAACGGTGACCGAGATAAACGATTTCTTGCGTCTGTTGTATGCGCGTGCAGCCATCGCATATTCACCCATTACGGGAGAAGAGATGGTGCATTTCTCCGATAAGCAGATTGTTGAACTTGTGAAAGGACGCTACGGAGGTAAGCGTGTGGCGGTATTGGCTCCGGTGGTGAGAGGCCGTAAGGGACATTACAGAGAGCAGTTTGAGAATTTTCTGAAAAAAGGATATATCTATGCGCGTATCGACGGGGAAATTATGGAGATGACGCGCGGAATGAGGCTCGACAGATATAAGGTTCATAATATTGAATTGGTAGTGGACCGATTGGTGGTGGATGAGAATGTGGATGAGCGATTGATGACGAGCCTGCGTGAAGCCATGAGGCAGGGCAAGGGGGTTATTGCGGTGTATGAGTATGAGGGTGGGGAGATGAAGTTTTACAGCCGTCATCTGATGTGCCCCACCACCGGAGTGTCGTTCAATGACCCTGCGCCACACACTTTCTCGTTCAACTCTCCACAGGGGGCCTGTCCGCATTG
>JAZODY010000068.1:0-7061 GCA_045597245.1 Tidjanibacter sp. | reverse complement strand
GACTACACCTACTATGGCAACCAATTGCGTCGTCTGATAGGTTATGTAAGGGAGTGTTTCCCGAAGGCGGCCATACTTGTGATGAGCGTGGGCGACGTGGGTGTGAGGAACAACGGCGAAGTGACCACCTCCCCCGCTGTGGCACCGATGATTGCCGAGCAACGAGCTGCCGCCTATGAGCAGGGAGTGGCCTTCTGGAATCTATATAATGCGATGGGTGGCGAACACTCGATGCAGAACTTTGTGGCTCAGGGTTGGGCAGCCAAAGACTACACCCACATAAACCACAAGGGCGGCAGTGTGATTGCAGGCAAGCTGGCCGACTCGTTTGAGAGCGGCATGGAACAAATGCGCCGCAGGGTGCAGGCCGAGTTGGCCCCCATAGGCACGACGGAGGAGGGTGCAATAAAGGTGGGAACAGATGCGGAGATGGAGGATGATGCGTTGAGCATGGTGCCCGAATCCGAGCCGGAGATTGGAGTTGAACCGGAGCTTGAAACCGAGATTGAGACCGGACCGACAGAGGAACCGGTAACCGAATCGACCGAGTCGGTGGCCGAACCGGAGCAACAGCCGCTCATGGACCAGAGCCACGAAAACGAATATGATGCACGGGCCGAGAACGAGCCGCATCGATAACCCAAAGACATAAACAGACAGCAATAAACTACCGACAAACAAAAATGTTCAGCACGGAATCGTTTTTGAAATTTTGGAGCTACAACCCTGAGAGTCCTTTGTTATTCACGTCCAAAGGCTTTCTGTTGCTGTTTGCTCTCTTTTTGATTATATATACCGCACTTGGACGGAAGCATCGCGCACGCATGCTCTACGTGACGGCCTTTTCGCTCTATTTCTATTATAAGACGGGCGGCCTCTATTTTCTGCTCATCATACTGATGTCGGTGAGCGACTTCATCATAGGCAACCTGCTCCACAAGGAGCAACGCGACCGACGTCGCAAACTGATGCTGTTGCTCTCGCTCGTCATAGACTTGGGCATCCTCTGCTATTTCAAATACACCGGATTCTTTGCCGAGATTCTCTCCGACATAATTGACCGTCCTCTCTCTGTGGGCAACATCTTTCTGCCGGTCGGCATATCGTTCTTCACGTTCCAATCGTTGAGCTACGTGATAGACCTCTATCGCAGGGAACTCACTCCGGCCCGAAGCTGGCTTGAATACCTGTTCTACCTCTCCTTCTTCCCCCAGTTGGTGGCGGGTCCCATAGTGAAGGCGCGCGACTTCCTGCCCCAGATAACGCAACGCCCCAAAGTGACGGAGGAGATGTTCGGCAGGGGACTGACACTGATACTTACCGGCCTGATAAAAAAGGCCGTCATCTCCGACTACATAAGCCTCAACTTTGTGGACCGCATCTTCGACACCCCGTTGCAATACAGCGGTTTCGAGAACCTGATGGGTGTCTACGGCTACGCCATGCAGATTTATTGCGACTTCTCGGGCTACTCCGACATGGCCATAGGCATTGCGCTTCTGTTGGGATTCCGCTTTCCCAAGAACTTCGACCTGCCCTACCGTTCGGCCACGATCACCGAGTTCTGGCGCAGATGGCACATATCGCTGTCGAGTTGGCTGAAAAGCTATCTCTACATATCGTTGGGCGGCAATCGCAAGGGACGTCTGCGCACCTATGTAAATCTGGTGATAACCATGTTGTTGGGTGGTCTGTGGCACGGTGCGGCATGGCGCTTTGTGATATGGGGCGGCCTACATGGTGCGGCACTTGCCCTGCACAAATTCGCTCTTGCGCGCCTGCCGCGCCTGAAACCCACCTCGGAGGGCATGACAGGCGGCGAGCGTCTGGTGAGCGGCCTGCTGACGTTCCACTTCGTATGTCTGTGCTGGATATTCTTCCGCGCATCCGACATGACCACCGCCACGGAAATCATCTCGCAGATATTCACCGACTTCGATGCATCGCTCATCCCCGCCGTACTCAGCGGCTATTGGAAGGTGTTCACGCTCATGGCGTTGGGCTATCTGATGCACTTCCTGCCCCGTCTCGACGAAGAGAGAGGCCTCGGTCTCATGAAGAAGATGCCGTTGGCCATAAAGATAGTAGTGACTGTGGTGGTTATCTGGGTGGTGATGCAGATGAAATCGAGCGAGATACAACCCTTCATCTATTTTCAATTCTGACACGTAAGCAATGAACGACTTTGACATCAACCTCTTTCTGGCCCTCAACGGCAACGGCGGCAACTTTGCGGACAGCCTGATGCACCTCGCCTCGGGTCGCGCCACATGGATTCCGCTCTATGTGCTCATCATTTGGCTCGTGATGCGCCGCCACGGTGTTCGCTACGGGCTGTGGATGTTGCTCTTCGTGGCGGCGGGAATATTGCTGTGCGACCAAACATGCAATCTGCTCAAAGACGGAGTTCGTTTCCTGCGCCCCACCCACACCGCCGCGCTCGACGGACTCGTCCACACCGTAAACGGTTATCGCGGCGGAATGTACGGCACCGCCTCGGCTCATGCCGGCAACTCGCTGGTGGTGTTGCTCATCTCCACCGCGGCACTGCACAACCGTACCTATATAATATTAATGTCGCTGTGGTTGATTCTGGTGAGCTACTCCCGCATCTATCTTGGCGTGCACTTTCCGAGCCAGATACTCTTCGGCCTGCTGCTGGGCACGATATATGGCTTCGCCCTGCGCCGGCTGTTTCTGAAAGCGGTTTCGGCCCGAGGGAAGAGGCAGGAGATGCGGTAGGATACGACCGAACGGAAAGATAAACCCCCCGAGAAGAGTCATGACTCTTCTCGGGGGGTTGTTGCTTGGCAGCGACAAAGACGACGGCCCGCTCATACATTCCATAATGACTTCGGGACACGCCCGCCAATAAACTGTGCGCCTTCCGACAACGGCACATTGCATCCCCTGAAAACGACGCTCCGTTCCTTAGTGGAGTTTGCTGCCGATGAGCGAAAGGAACTCGTTGCGGGTCTGGGCCTGCGAAAGGAAGACGCCGGTGAATGCCGAGGTGGTGGTCACCGAGTTCTGTTTCTGCACACCGCGCATCTGCATGCAGGTGTGGGCGGCCTCTATAACCACTGCCACCCCTATCGGATTCAGAGCTCTCTGTATGCAATCCCTTATCTCCACCGTCAGACGCTCCTGCACCTGCAATCGACGCGCATAGCACTCCACCACACGCGCAATCTTCGACAGTCCGGTGATATATCCGTTGGGAATATAGGCCACGTGAGCCTTGCCATAGAAGGGCAACATGTGGTGCTCACACATGGAGTAGAGTTCTATGTCCTTCACAAGCACCATCTGTTTGTACTCCTCCTTGAAAATGGCCGACTTGATAATCTGTTCGCCGTCTTCGTTGTACCCCTTCGTGAGGAACTGCATGGCTTTGGCCACACGTTCGGGTGTCTTGATAAGACCCTCGCGTGACGAATCCTCGCCAAGCAGGTCGAGGATGGCCTTGTAGTGCTCCATCAATCGGGCCGTAACCTCGGGGTCGTAGATTTCTTCTTTGTAGTAACTCATATCTGTTCTTCGTTCTTCTGTTCTTCGTCGTCGGGCTCGGTGCGGAACCACTCTCCCGTATATATCTCCGGTCTAACGGGCGACACCCCTTTCAGGCTCTCGAATCCGCTCCGCATCGCCCTGACGGGTCGGTAACGATAGAGAGAGTCTGTCTTGCGTCGTCGCGCCCCCTCTATGTCGGGCTCATAGACCAGACTCACATTCCTAAATGTCATCTCCACCATGCGGCCCTCAATCTGCGGCAGACAGACCAACTCCACCTGCATCACACTGAGAGGATAATCGCGATGGATGTGAATGCTCACATTAAGACTCCTGTGATTACCCGCGGTGAGGGTATAGCGCTGTGTCTGCTCCGTAATGCCGGTCATACGGTTCCTGACCCTCGCCATCGCATTCAGTCGCAACGGCCGGTCGCGTCCGTCATCCTCAATATCATAGTCGAAACGCAACAGATAGCTGCCCTTCATCACCGGCACCCACTTGGTAACCAGTGCCGAATCGGCCTTGCGGTCGATTGTTATGAGCGAATCTGCCCACATGGTGTCGCGATAACGGGCCACCACATCACGATTCACATCGTTCCTTATTTTCAACCTCCTCTGCAAATCATCGGAAGAGAGCCTAACCAACTCGATGGACTTCTCTATCACGTCGCCGATACGCGCACTCTTTCGCTTTGTGAACGACGAGAGTTTGTTCACAAAGTCCTGCGATGTGTAGCCGTATTGTTCCAGAATGGGGGTGTAGATATCCAGCGAATCGCAGTTGAGCTCCTGCTGCGAGCAATAAGCGTTGGCAAGGAACATGTCGCAGAAAATACTCACGAAATCTCTGTCCGACATCACCTTCTCACGCCCGCATGCGGCAATCGACATGACCGCCAGCATCGTCATCATCACTCTGATTATCTGTCTTTTCATAGCATTACAGTACTCTTGGGCACCATTTTGGCCACCGTAAAGGTAGTGATAATAAAACAAATCGCAATGACCGCCGCGGCCACACCCGCGACATCGCCCCATTGCAGAACCACCGGATAGGCATCCACAAGGAAACTCTGTGCATTGATTTTCACCAGTCCCAAATGTTGCTGCAACAGACTCACCGTCACGCCCAACACCAATCCGGCCGCCGCACCAGTCATTCCTATAATCATACCCTCGTTGATGAAGATGCGGCGCACAAACTGCGCATCCGCCCCCAACGTCACGATTGTCCTCATGTCATCCCTCTTGTCGATTATGAGCATCACCAACGCCCCCACCATGGAGAACGAGGCGATAATCATCACGAGAAATATTATCAGAAAGACGCCCCATTTCTCATACTTCATGATTTTATAGACCGCCGCATTCTTCTGGTAGCGTGTCTGCAACACATAGTCGTCGCCAACCACTCTCCCGCAACGCTCCATCACACGCTCCACATCGGCCCCCTCTCTCACCTTTATCTCCACCGCCGTGGCACGTCCTTCATAGTCCAACAGGCGTTGCATATACTCCAATCGGCACAACATCAGACTTCCGTCGATTCCGTCCTCCAACGCGAAAACTCCGGCAGGCGAGAGCATTCCGCTCTTCAACGCACTCATCGGCAACAGCGACGACACCGCCCCTCTGCGCGGCGTATAGACCGTAACGGGGTTATACAGCGCCGTATTCACTCCCAAATCGGCCGCCAATCCGCGGCCCACAACCACCATCTCGCGTTCGCCGAAGAGCAACTCATATTTGCCGCCCACCATCAGTTCCTCCATGGGGACCACCGCGGTGTAGGCATCATCCACTCCGCGCAGGCGTGCCACCATACGTCGGCCCCTGTAATCGGCCAACACACTCTCCTCCAACACCATCGACACCCCTGCCACATCTTCCACCGCCAACAGCGCCTCGCGGTCGATACTCTCCGTCGTAAAGACCTTTCCTTCGGCCGGAGTGAGTGTTATGTCGGCATCGGCGTAGTCGTAAATCGACTCCACCAACGCACCGAAGCCGTTGAACACCGAGAGCAGAATGACCATGGCCGCCACCGGAATGCCGATGGCAAAGGAACTCATCCTCGAAATGATGTTAATCACCGAGAACGACTTCCTCGACGAGAAATATCTCCTTGCAAACAGCAGCGGCAGCCTCATCTCTCTCCTCTCTTTACACCGGCTCATCTGCCACCCTACTCGCTCTCCCTCTCGGGTGCAAGTGCGGGGTCGTCTTTGAGCAGTTCGTCAATGTTTCTAATATACTCCAACGAGTCGTCCAGAAAAAATGCCAACTCGGGCAGAGCCTTCAATTGGAATCGGATGCGGGTACCCAACGCCTTGCGGATACGCCATGCGTCGCGCTCAATCTTGGCCATAATCTCTCCGCTCTTCTCAAACGGGAAGACACTCAGATAGACCTTCGAATAGCCCAAATCAGGACTCATCCTCACTCTCGTGACCGACACCATCGCTCCTCTCACCGTATCGGAGCACTCTTTTAAAAAGATGTCGCTGATGTCTTTCTGTATCTGTCGGGCAACCTTCTGTTGTCTTGTGCTCTCCTCTCTTATCTCCTGCATTTCTTTGTTAGTTTTTTGTTTGACGGGGTTTCGTCGTTTCCCCCGCCGTGTTAAATATCTTTTTTAATCGTTTTGTCTGCTGTCTCGACATCCGCTCCCCTCCCTCGGACACGCCGCTACATTTCGTCCGTCGCCTCGGTCAGCACATGCCTGGCCGCACGCTTTGCCTCGCGGGCCGACCTGCGCACCTGAGCATCGGCATCGTCACCCAGACGGTAGGAGAGTCCGAATGAAATCATGATGTTGTCCAACGGCGAGCGCATGAAGAAGTTGTCCTCATAGAGCGTCTTGCGCTTCAAGATGTCCGAATAGCCGAAATAGTAGCGTCCCTCGGCCGACACCGTCACACGACCGACATTATATCCGAAACCCACTCCGCCACAGAGTCCGTATCCCCATCTGTTGTCACGCACCGGCAGCAGTTCATAGTCGCTCTTCGTCTCGATGCCGGAAATGAGGTCCTTGTAGCTCTCCTTCGAAGAGATGTTGTATTGCAGCGTGAGGCCCGCATTAAAGAAGACCAGCACACGTCTTTGCGCCATGTAGAAATGGGGTTGCCACATGAAGGGCAGCAACACCGAATTCACCGTACGTTTATACTCCGTATTCTCATCGCCGAACACCTCGCGCCTGAAACCGCGCTGAATAAACTCCAACTCGGCCGCCACACCGCCGGCATAGCGGTCCACAATGCTTCGCGGATTCTCCGTATAGTAACGCCACGTGACACCTCCGTTGAAAAGGCCGTAGACCATAGGGGTCTCATAGACCGGAAAGAATCTCACGTCGCCCGTTCCTGCACCGCCCTTTATACCCACATAGTGCTGGCCGCTGGCCGCGACGGTGGAAGCACACACCGCCATCAATATCATCAAAAATCTTTTCATCTCGCTCTCCCTTTATCTCTATTCTTTGTTCCGCACCCCTCGTTCATCATCCGCCTCCGTCGCTAATGGGTGTGTACATGTCCT
>JAZODY010000067.1:0-6035 GCA_045597245.1 Tidjanibacter sp. | reverse complement strand
TCGATATTCACCTGCACCGCCTCAACCACCACTATGGCGTCATCCACCACCAATCCGATGGCCAACACAAGCCCCAGCAGAGAGATGATGTTGATGGAGAATCCGAACAGCGGGAAGAGCATGAAGGCACCCACAAGCGATACCGGAATGGAAATCAGGGGAATAAGCGTGGCTCGCAGGTCCTGCAAGAAGATATAGATGATGAATATCACCAGCAGAAGCGAGAAGAGGAGGGTCTTCACTATCTCTCTGATGCCTTCGCCGATGGTGGTGGTGGCGTCCACTATGGTGGTGTACTCCACTCCGTCGATGAATCGTTCGGAGAGTTCCTCCATCTTCGCTTTCACCTGCGACCCCACCTGCATGGCATTGCTGCTGGGGGTCTGATAGACAATCATCAGCGCACCCGGGGTACCGTCGAAATCGGAGAGCACACCGTAGGTCTGACTTCCGAGGTCCACCGTAGCCACATCTTTCAGTCTTACCTGAGAACCATCGGCGAGGCCGCGAACGATGATGTTCTCATACTCCTCGGCCGTATTGATTTGCGCATCGGTGGTGACCGTATAGGTGAACACCGCAGGATTGTCGAGCGGCATGGCGCCCAACTTGCCGACCGGAAAGACGTCGGCCTGAGCCTCGACGGCCGACACGATGTCTTCCACCGAGAGATTGTAGTAGTCCAACATCTCGGGCTTGACCCAGATGCGCATCGAGTACTCTCCGGCCCCCATAATCTGCACGTTGCCCACTCCGTTAATCCTCAACAACTCGTCTTTGATGTTGATGTAGGCATAGTTGGAGAGGAAGTTGCTGTCGTATCGGCCGTCGCTGTGGAGCGCATAGACCAGAATGAATCCGGTCTGCATCTTCTGTGTTATGACTCCCTGCTGCACCACCGATTGGGGGAGCAGGGAGGTGGCGGTGGCCACATTGTTCTGTGTGAAGACCTCGTCCATGTCGGGGTCGGAATCGATGTCGAAGAGCACCTCTATGTTGGCCGTTCCGTCGTTGGCTGAGGTGGTCTGCATATAGAGCATGTCACCAACTCCCATGATACTCTGCGAGATGGGCGTGGCAACGGCATCATTAACCACCTTCGCATCGGCCCCTTGATAGGTGGCCGAAACATTCACCACGGGAGGAGTGATGTCGGGATACTGCTCCACCGGCAAACGACCGATGGAGATGATGCCCAACAAGACGATGACAATGGAGATGACCATCGCAAAGATAGGTCGCGAGACAAAAAACTTTTCCATAATACTCTCTGCTATTCTATTCGTGACCCATCTTCTATTTCGATGTTCCCTGCATTACGGGCAGAATCTTCTCGCCGTTGCGGGCCTTCATCTGCCCCGAAATCAACACCTTCTCGCCCGCCTCGACACCCTGACGCACAATCCACATGGTGCCGAACGTGTCGCCCAACACCACGGGGCGATACTCCAACGTGCTATCGGGACGCACCACCCACAGACTGCTCACATTCTGCACCTGACTGACGGCCTGCTGAGGTACCATGAGGGCTCCCGCACGATTGCCCACGCTGGCCGTGACGGAGGCATACTGCCCGGGTTTGAGCGCACCGTCGGGATTGGGAAACTCCACCACCAACACAATGGAGCCGCTTTGGGCCCCCACGTTCTGCTCCGTATAGGAGTAGGTGCCGCGATAGGGATAGACTATGCCATCGTCGAGAATAAGTCTTATGTCGGAGAGCAGGCTGTCGTTGCTGTAAGAGGGCTCGGCACCCTGCACCACATTGCGCACCGCATAATAGGTACTCATGGGAATGGAGAGTTCGGCCTTCACTTTCTCGGTGTCGGAAATGGTACTGAGCGTGGTGAACTGAGTGCCGGCACCCACATAGTCGCCCACCGAGGCGGCCGTCTCGCCGATGATACCCGATATTGGAGCGTAAATCTTGGAGTATTGAAGATTGATTTCGGAGTTGCGCAACGCAGCCTCGGCCATCTTCACCTGCGACTGTGCGGCGGCAAAGGCGGCTCTGTATTGGTCGAGAGAGCTCTGACTAATGGCCTCCAACTCGGCCAGAGGGATGGCTCGCTCGTAGTTTTTCTCGGCTTCGAGCAGTTTCACACGTGCAGCCTCCAAAGTGGCTTGGTCGGAGAGTACGTCGAGATTGAGTTGCGAAGGGTCTATCTCATAGAGCAACTGCCCCTTGCGAACAGGACGCCCCTTCTCATAATGTTTGGCCAGCAGATAACCCGCCACGCGAGGCTGTATGACCACCTCGTTGTCGGCACTCAGCCTGCTGGTGAAGGTCATTCGCTGATAGACATTCTCACGCGTCACCTCGGCCACATCCATACGCTGAGGCGATGGTTGCTGAACAACCTTTTTACTCTTGCATCCGCACAGCAGAAGAGCCGGCAGAAGAGAGATTATTCCGATAAGATTGATTGATTTTTTCATGTTCGACATGTTTTCCCCTCCGTCGAGCAAAAAACATACCGAATCGGACGCGGACTGCCCTCATCAAATCCTGCCCAACAGTTGCTCGGTGAGCGGGCATTGGGCATAGTTGGTCATATCCACACTGATGGGCACCACCGCAATGTAGCCGTTGTCGAGAGCCCATTGGTCGGTATCGGTGGCATCCGGCTCCCAATTTACGAACTCGCCCGTAAGCCAGAAATACTCCCTGCCGCGAGGGTCGATGCGTTTCTCAAACGTTTCTTTCCAATAGCCGCGGGTCTGGCGGCATACCTTCCAGCCGACAATCTCCTCGGGTCGTCCAACGGGAATATTGATGTTCAGACAGAAGTTCTCGCCCAATCGTGCGGCAAGCATGGCGGGCACTATGCGACGCGTGAATCGAAGAGCGGCTTCGAAATCGGCATCGGGGTCGTGACTGCACAACGAAAGACCGAGCGTGGGGACACCGTAGAAACTCGACTCGATGGCAGCACCCATAGTACCGGAATAGAGCACATTGACGGCGGCATTGGAGCCGTGGTTGATACCCGAAATGTTTAGTGCGGGACGTTCGTCGGAGAACATATAGTCGAAAGAGAGTTTAACACAATCCACCGGAGTGCCGCTGCACTCGTAAATCTGCAAGTCCTCTTCGTCGCGTATCTTATTGAGATAGAGCGGAGAGGTCATGGTGAAAGCCTGCGACATGCCCGACCGGCCCTCGGAAGGCACCACTGCCACTATGCGCCCGAAGGGACGGAGCGTCTCAATCAAGAGTTTGAATCCTTTGGCCTGCGAGCCGTCGTCGTTGCTTACGAAGATGAGCGGTTTGTTCATGGTGTAGTCTTTGAGTGTGAAACGGTTTGGTGGTGCCGTCCGCCACAGGGGCGGCATGCGGATGCAAAGATAGTCATTTTTGTCGGACAGGTGCAAATTTTCACCCCTTTACCCCATCGTCGTGGAGGGAAGAGAAGAATAAAAAAAGAAAATCGACGGAAAAAAGTTGTTAATTGTCAATTATTGACTATCTTTGCGCCCGCATGCAGGAATCTCTCGCGAGAACACAGGAGTCCGTGATATTCCGCATTTAATTTTAACCGGTTAATAAACAATGGACGAATTAATCAGAATTGCAGAAGCGGCAATGTGGGAGAAAAAAGAGTACCCCGCATTCAAGAGTGGAGACACCATCACCGTTACCTATCGCATCATCGAGGGTTCGAAGGAGCGTCAGCAGAGCTTCCGTGGCGTTGTCATCCAGATTAAGGGTCGCGGTGTAACCAAAACCTTCACCATCCGTAAGATTTCGAACGGAGTGGGTGTTGAGCGTATCTTCCCCATCAACTCGCCCGATATCATAAATATCGAGCTCAACAAGGTGGGTGTCGTACGTCGCGCACGTATCTACTACCTGCGTAAACTCACCGGCAAGAAGGCCCGCATCAAAGAGAAACGTTACAACTCGGCCAAAAAGGCTCAGTAGTGACGGTAAAGATGCCGCAAAGAGAAAACGCACTCCGCATTTCGGAGTGCGTTTTTTTCTTTCCATGCCGGTCTCGACAGCAACCGACATCGAGGAGAGAAAAGCGGAACGACGAAGAACGACACAAAGAAACGCAACAAAGGACACAGCAATGAGATAAGTGACAAGAAACTTTGATTTTTTCGGGAAAAAAACTATCTTTGACTTGCCGATTGTCGCGGTCTGTCGGCCAACCCCCAACAATAGAGAATACAACCAAACAAAAAACCAATAAACCTAACACTTAACAAACAATGAAAAACATCCTCAAAAACTGTCTGCTCGGAGCGGCAGCGCTGACGTTCATCGGAACGGCTCAGGCGCAAAGACTCTACAATCGACAGCCCAAAGTGGAGAAAACCACAGTCACCATCAATGTGGACGAGGGCGAAGACATCATCAGCCGTCACATCTACGGTCACTTCTCGGAACACCTCGGCCACTGCATATACGGCGGTCTGTGGGTGGGCGAAGAGTCGTCGATACCTAATATAAACGGTGTGAGAAAAGACATCATCGACGCCATGAAACAGATTAAGATTCCCAATCTGCGTTGGCCCGGCGGTTGCTTTGCCGACGAGTATCACTGGAAAGACGGTATCGGTCCGCGCGACCAGCGTCCCTCGATGGTAAACACCAACTGGGGCGGAGTGACCGAGGACAACTCGTTCGGAACCCACGAATTCCTCGACATGTGCGAGGTTATCGGCACCGAACCCTACATCTCGGCAAATGTGGGTAGCGGTACTGTGCAGGAGATTGCCCAGTGGGTGGAGTACATGACTTTCGACGGCGAGAGTCCCATGACCGAGTTGCGCAAACAGAACGGACGCGAAAAACCGTGGAAGGTGAAGTTCCTCGGCATAGGTAACGAGACGTGGGGTTGCGGCGGAAACATGACGGCCGATTACTACTCCAACGTCTATCGTCAGTTTGCCACCTACTGCAAGAACTACGGCGACAACCGTCTGTTCAAAATTGCGGTGGGCCCCAGCAGCGACGACTACAATTGGATGGAGACCATCATGAAGAACGTGGGACGTCAGGCAAACGGTATCTCGTTGCACCATTACAGCGTGCCCTCGTGGAGAGGCAGCAAAGGTTCCGCAACCCAATTCGGCGATGACGAATACTACAAAATCATCTCGATGGCCTACAAGATGGAGGATTTGGTGACCAAACACTCCACCATCATGGACAAGTACGACCCCGACAAGACCATCGGTCTTATGGTCGATGAGTGGGGCTCGTGGTACGATGTTGAACCCGGCACCAACCCCGGTTTCCTCTATCAGCAGAACACCATGCGCGACGCCATTCTGGCCGGCATGACCCTCAACATCTTCAACAACCATTGCGACCGCGTGAGAATGGCCAACATCGCACAGATTGTGAACGTATTGCAGGCTCTGTTCCTTACCGAGGGCGAGAAGATGATTCTCACCCCCACGTTCCACATCTTCGACATGTATAAAGTACATCAGGACGCCACCATGTTGCCCACCTCGGTACGCACCAACTTCCTCCCCTACGAGAACCGCACCCAGCCCCAGCTGAGCGTTTCGGCCTCGAAGGATGCCGACGGCCTGATTCACATCTCGCTGGTGAACACCGACCTCAATGAGGACCTCGACGTCACCTGCACACTCAACAGCGAGGCCAAACTCGCCAAGAACGGCGGTCAGATTGTGACCTCGGAGAAGATTCAGGACCACAACACGTTTGAAAATCCCGACGTAATCACGCTCGAAAACTTCGACAACTACACCCTGAAAGACAACAAACTCACCATAAAGGTTCCGGCCAAGAGTGTCATCACGCTCTGCCTGAAATAATCTTTCGCTGAGTGGCAAAACACGCAGGGTCGGCAAACTGTTGCCGACCCTGCGCTATATTATATATAATGGGAAATTGGAAGTATAAGTGGCATCAATCTTTAACTCCTGAAATTGGTAGAGAGCATTTGAAGAAACAAATCATTGAAGTTACAACTTTGATGTCTATTTCAAAAACAAAGGAGCAATTTGATGCTCTTTTCCAACAGGAAATGAGTTTCATTTCTAAATGGCTC
>JAZODY010000066.1:0-3825 GCA_045597245.1 Tidjanibacter sp. | reverse complement strand
TTTACCGTTTCCCCAACCTGTTCGGCAAGTGGTGCCGCCCCAACTATAATTCGGCTGTGGCGACGTTCTGCAACAACATTGCCAACGACCTGCCCATTCAGGTTAACGACCGTTCGACCCAACTCGAACTGCTCTACATCGACGACCTTGTGGACGAGATGATAGCCGCGCTTAAAGGCGAGGAACACCACTGCGAGTTTGACGGTGTGGATACTGTGCTGACTCCCGAAGGTCGTTACTGCGCCGCTCCTGTGACACACAAAGTTACACTCGGCGAGATTGTAGACCTTTTGGAGCAGTTCAAGGCGCAACCCTCGACGCTCATTATGCCCGAAATTCCCGCCGGCTCGTTTGCCAAGAAACTCTACTCGACCTATCTGTCGTATCTGCCTAAAGAGAAGGTAAGTTTCCCGTTGAAGATGAACGTCGACGAGCGTGGCAGCTTTACCGAGCTTGTCAAGAGCGTGGGCGTTGGTCAGGTGAGCATCAATATCAGCAAGCCCGGAATCACCAAAGGACAACATTGGCACCACACCAAGTGGGAGCAATTCATCGTTGTGTCGGGCCACGGACTAATCCAACAACGTAACGTCTTGTCGGACGAGGTTTTGGAGTGGGAGGTCAGCGGCGAGCGCATCGAGGCTGTTCAAATGTTGCCCGGCTACACTCATAATATTATCAATCTGTCGGACACCGAGGACCTTGTAACGGTGATGTGGTGCAACGAATGCTTTGACCCCTCGCGCCCCGACACCTTCTTTGAACCGGTAAAATAATCACGAAATACATAGTACCATGGATATGAAATTGGACTATTCGGACGTGTCGTTCAAAGGTGACGGCCGACTGAAGCTATTAATCATAGTGGGCACACGCCCCGAAATCATCCGCCTGGCAGCCGTCATCAACAAGTGCCGAAAGTACTTCGACTGCATTCTCGCCCACACGGGGCAAAACTACGACTACAACCTCAATGGAGTATTCTTCCGCGACCTGAAATTGGCCGACCCCGAGGTCTATATGGATGCCGTGGGTGACGACCTGGGTGCAACCATGGGCAACATCATCAATGCCAGCTACAAGTTGATGGTGCAAACCCAACCCGACGCAGTGCTTGTTTTGGGTGACACCAACTCGTGCTTGAGCGTAATTGGCGCAAAACGTCTGCATATCCCCATTTTCCACATGGAGGCCGGCAACCGTTGTTTCGACGAGTGCCTACCCGAGGAGACCAACCGCCGAATTGTCGACATCATCTCGGATGTCAACCTTTGCTACTCGGAACACGCTCGCCGCTATCTGAATGCCAGCAGCGTAGCTCCTCAGCGCACCTATGTTACGGGTTCGCCTATGGCCGAGGTGCTGCACGAGAACTTGGCCGACATTGAGGCTTCGGATGTGCATAAACGCTTGGGCTTGGAAAAGGGTCGCTACATTTTGCTGTCGGCTCACCGCGAGGAGAATATCGATACCGAGAAGAACTTCCTCTCGTTGTTTACCGCCATCAACAAGATGGCTGAGAAGTACGATATGCCGATACTGTATTCGTGTCACCCCCGCAGCCGCAATCGTTTGGCCGCATCGGGCTTCCAACTCGACCCTCGAGTGCAGGTTCAACAACCTCTCGGCTTCCACGACTACAACTGTTTGCAGATGAATGCCTTTGCTGTTGTGTCGGACTCGGGAACCCTGCCTGAAGAGAGTTCGTTCTTTATGAGTGTAGGTCATCCATTCCCGGCGGTGTGCATCCGAACATCGACGGAGCGTCCCGAGGCGTTGGATAAGGGCTGTTTCATTTTGGCGGGAATAGACGAGGGCTCGTTGTTGCAAGCCGTTGATACCGCCGTTGAGATGGTAAAGGAAGGCGATAACGGTCTTCCCGTGCCCAACTATGTCGACGAGAACGTCTCCACGAAGGTTGTAAAACTCATCCAATCTTACACCGGAGTGGTCAACAAAATGGTCTGGAGAAAATTTTAAGTTACTGATACGATGAATGTTCTTTTTCTGACAATGTCTTCGGGAATGCGAAATGTGCAGGTCAGTGGGATATATACCGACCTTGTACGGAAATTTCGCAATTCGGGTCACTCAGTGTACATTATAGCACCCAACGAAAGACGCACAAAACGTAAAACAGAGTTGATTGAAGAGAATGGAGTACATTTTCTTGGAGTGCGTACGCTGAACCTTACCAAGACAAATGTAATAGAAAAAGGTATCGGTCAGGTGATGATGGAGTATCAATTTACTTCGGCCTTGAAAAAGTATTGGGGGAGTGTGAATTTTGATTTGATACTCTACTCGACTCCCCCTATTACCTTTACAAAGGTTATACAATATGCCAAACGAAACAATCCCCGTGCGGTTACATACTTATTGCTAAAGGATATATTCCCTCAAAATGCTGTGGATATGAGTATGCTCTCCAAACGCGGGATTAAAGGCTTAATGTATAAATCATTCCGTAGTAAGGAGAAGATGTTGTACAACATATCAGACCATATCGGATGTATGAGTCCTGCAAATGTGAGATATGTAATAGAACATAATCCTTATATTGATGCTTCAAAAGTGGAAATAGCTCCGAATTCTTATGATTTGCCTATAGCTAAAAAGGAGTTCGATGGAGCTGAAGTAAGGGCCAAATACAATCTTCCTACGGACAAGCCTATATTTATTTATGGCGGAAATATGGGGAAACCTCAAGGAATACCTTTTCTAATCAGATGCCTTGATTCGGTGGCTCGTCGTGAAGATTGCCATTTTTTAATAGTCGGTAATGGTACGGAATATCCAAAGTTGCAGACATGGTATGATGAAACATGTCCCACGGCTGTGACACTATTTAAGACCTTGCCAAAGGAGGAGTACGATAAATTAGCTTCGTCATGTGATGTGGGCCTTATATTTTTGGATTATAATTTCACCATTCCCAATTACCCAAGTAGATTACTTCCGTATCTTATGGAACGCAAACCAATTATTGCGGCTACCGACCCTAATTGCGATACGGGAGTTATTGCCGAAGAAAATGGTTATGGATATTGGTGTCCGAGCAATGATGTTGATGGGTTTGTGCAAGCAGTGGATAAGATGCTGAAATCCAACCTTAAAGAGATGGGCGAAAACGGCTTTCGTTTCTTCGAGAATAATTACACAACGGAGCATACGTATAACGCCATAATTAAACATTGCAAACTCTAACGGATAAATCTATGTATAAGCATTTTTTTAAGCGTTTTTTTGATTTTTGGATTGCACTGACGGCGTTGTTGGTGCTGTGGCCCGTGTTGTTGATAATTACCGTTTGGTTGCACTTTGCCAATAAGGGCGCGGGAGCATTCTTCACCCAGGAGCGTCCGGGTAAAGATGCGAAAATCTTCAAACTTATCAAATTCAAGTCGATGACCGACGAGCGCGATGCCGACGGTAAACTCTTGCCCGATGCCCAACGCTTGACCAAAGTAGGCCGCTTCGTACGTTCAACATCTATTGATGAACTGCCTCAACTGATAAATGTCCTCAAAGGTGATATGGCTCTTATCGGTCCACGCCCGCTAATTGTTCGATATCTACCTTACTATACGAAAGAAGAAAATCTTCGTCATACCGTTAGACCTGGCATAACAGGTTGGGCACAAGTAAATGGACGTAAATCTATTGATTGGGATACAAAATTAGCTTTGGATGTAGAATATGTGAAGAATTTGTCAATATGGTTGGATATAAAAATATTCTTTATGACTATATACAAAGTTATAAAAAAAGATAATGTGGGTATAGAAACAAGCGGTGTCATAAATTTTGATGACTGGAGAAACG
>JAZODY010000065.1:0-6301 GCA_045597245.1 Tidjanibacter sp. | reverse complement strand
CACGCTCTTGTCTGCGAAATCGATAGAACCATCCTCATTAACGGTTACGTTCTCCAACAGAGCGTCGCGTTTGATGGCGTTCCAAATATCGGGCTCGCTCTCTTTGTCGAGGTTGATGACTTTGGCATAGCAGCCGCCCTCGAAGTTGAATACGCCGTCGTCGTCCCAGCCGTGCTCGTCGTCACCGATAAGCTCGCGTTTGGGGTCGGTCGAAAGGGTGGTTTTACCCGTACCCGACAGACCGAAGAAGATGGCGGTCTCACCCTCAGAGTTGGTGTTGGCCGAGCAGTGCATCGAAGCCATGCCTTTGAGCGGGAGCAGATAGTTGATGTAAGAGAACATACCCTTCTTCATCTCGCCGCCATACCATGTGTTCAAGATAACCTGCATCTTCTCGGTGAGGTTGAATACGACTGCGGTCTCGCTGTTCAGACCCAGCTCTTTGTAGTTCTCGACTTTTGCTTTCGAAGCGTTCAGAACCACGAAATCGGGCTCGCCATAGTTCTCCAACTCCTCCTCGGTGGGGCGGATAAACATGTTCTTAACGAAGTGAGCCTGCCAAGCCACCTCCATGATGAAACGGATTTTCAGACGGCTGTTCTCGTTTGCGCCGCAGAAAGTATCCATTACATAGAGTTTCTTGTTCGACAGTTCGTTTACCGCAAGAGCTTTGAGCTCCTTCCAAGCCTCGGGGGTAACAGGCTTGTTGTCGTTCTTATACTCGTCGCTGGTCCACCAGATGGTGTCTTTCGAAACCTCGTCCATTACGAAGAATTTGTCTTTGGGCGAACGTCCGGTGTAGATACCGGTCATTACATTAACAGCACCCGTGTCGGTCAGGGTACCTTTGTCGAAACCGGTCAGCTCGGGGTTCATCTCTTCGTTGAAGAGCACCTCATACGAGGGGTTGTGGAGAATCTCGGTAGCACCGTTGATGCCATACTGAGTCAAATCAAGTTTTGCCATAGTTTTCTTTTATCTTTATGAATTAGACATATTTCACTGGATGCAAAGATATATATACTTTTTTGAAGAAAAAAGCCCCCGAGATACTTTCTTAAAATAATTTAAAATTTTCTTAAAATTGGCCCTGTTTTATTCGGTTAAACGGTCGTTTCGGGGACGATGGGATTTTGAAATCAGCGACAAAATAAGTATTTTTGTATTATGGGCAGACAGGTCAGACATATAGAGGTGCTCGCTCCGGCGCGCAATTACGCCACCGCGCTGGCAGCCATCGACTGCGGCGCCGATGCCGTCTACATCGGCGGCAACATGTTCGGTGCGCGCAAAGATGCCGGCAATACCACCGAGGACATACGCCGGACGGTGGAGTATGCCCATCGTTTCGGGGTGAGAGTATATGCCACCCTCAATACGGTGGTCTTCGAACATGAGTTGGAGAGGGCGCGCACTTTGGCCCGAGAGATTGTGGAGGCCGGCGTCGATGCTCTCATCGTGCAGGACCCTGCCTATCTGCGCATGGGGCTGCAAGGTGTGGAGTTCCATGCCTCCACCCAGATGTTCAATGCCTCGCCCGAGCAGGCCCGTTTCTTGTCGGAGTGCGGTTTCACCCGCATCGTCTTGGAGCGCAATTTGTCGTTGAAGGAGATAAAGGCGATTGGCGAAGGTTGCGATGCCGAGTTGGAGTGTTTTGTGCATGGGGCGGTGTGTGTCTGTTACAGCGGCCGATGCGCCATGAGTCTCAGTATGGGTGGCGGCAGCGGCAACAGGGGGGCGTGCAGTCAGCCGTGCCGTCTGCCTTACGACCTGATTGACGAGCGCGGCCGATGTCTGGCTAAGGGACGTCATTTGCTCTCGGTGAGGGATTTGGACCTCTCCCGCAGGGTGGGGGAGCTCATTGATGCAGGGGTCTGCTCTTTCAAAATCGAGGGCCGTTTGAAGGATATAAACTATGTGCGTAACGTCACTGCCGCCTATCGACGGGCGGTGGATGAGGCGTTGGCCGTAAGGGAGGGATGTGTGCGCAGTTCGTTTGGCGAGTCGCGATGCGGTTTCGAGCCCGATTTGACCAAGAGTTTCACGCGGGCGGGGTCGGCTTATTATTTCGACGGTCTGCGTAGCGGTGTGGCTTCGTTCGATACTCCCAAGTCGGTGGGCGAACCTATGGGGCGTGTGAAGAGAGTGGGACGTGAATGGTTTGAGTTGGAGCGCGGCGACAATGATGTGGCGGCGGGCGACGGAGTCTGTTTCATGGCGGGAGGACGCTTGTGCGGCACCAATATAAATCGAGTGGAGGGAGGTCGAATCTTTCCCAATAAGATGGAGGGTGTGACGGCAGGAACGGAGCTGTTCCGTAACTACGACCATCGATTCAATCAACTTCTCGACCGATGTGAGGTGCGTCGTTCCATAGGGGTCGATGTGGCGGTAAGCATTGCCGGCGGAGAGATAGTCATGAGGGCAACCGAGGAACGGGGAGTGACGGCCGAGTGCGGGGTTCGATTGGAGGGAACGGATGAGGCTCGCAATCCGGAGCGTGCAGTGGAGATGATTCGTGCTGCGGTTGCCAAGAGCGGAGGCACCATGTTTCGTGTTGAGCAGGTGAATGTCGAGTGCGACGGGGCAATGCCGTTTGTTTCGACGGCAGTGGTGAATGAGTTGAGACGCAGCGTGTTGTCTGATTTGGAGCGGAAGTGTGCATTGTGTGTTCCGGCGAGGAATGCGGGCGAGGAGAGAGCCGATGCAAAATATCCGCGCCGTCGAATCGTTATGTCGGAGAATGTCACCAATTCGCTCTCCGAGGCTTTCTATCGCGACCACGGGGTGGAGGAGTTTGAACGGGGGGTGGACCTCAGGCGCGATTTCGAGGGAGTTGCGGTGATGCGTACGCGCTATTGTGTGCGGCGCGAAATGGGCATGTGTCTGAAACGAGAGGGGGCACCGCGCGAGGAACTCTTTCTGGTGCATGGCAATCGTCGGTTCCGATTGGCATTCGATTGCGAACGGTGCGAGATGAGTGTGATAAAAGTATGACGAACTAAATATGGAAAACGGAGATATGGTGAAGAATCCCGAGTTGTTGTTCCCCGGATGGGAGGAGTATGAACTGATAGATTGTGGCGATTTCGAGAAGTTGGAGCGTTACGGACGTTATGTGTTGCGTCGCCCCGAGCCGCAGGCCATGTGGCGCAAGTCGCTCTCGGAGCAGGAGTGGAGTGCGCGTGCCGATGCGGTTTTCAGCCGCGATGCGAGCAGTGAGGAGCGGGGACGCTGGCAGTTGTCGCCCAAGATGCCCGACCGATGGGTGGTGGGATATGACTGCCGCGGCAGTCGATTGAGGATGCGTCTGGGCCTGACATCGTTCAAGCATGTGGGACTGTTTCCGGAACAGGCCGCCAATTGGGATTTTATTCATGATACGGTGAGTGAACTTTCCGAGGAACTCGGAGATGTTGCGCCTCGCGTGCTCAATCTCTTTGCCTATACGGGCGGAGCCACGCTCGCCGCACGCGCGGCGGGGGCCGAGGTAACCCATCTCGATGCGGTAAAACAGGTGGTCGGTTGGGCCGGCGAGAATCTTGCGGCGAGCGGTATGGAGGGGGTGAGATGGATTGTCGATGACGCTTTGAAATTTGTGCGCCGCGAGGTGAAGAGGGGACGGAAATATAACGGTATAATTCTTGACCCGCCCGCCTATGGGCGCGGACCCGACGGAGAGAAGTGGGTTTTGGAACGTAATATATGCGAATTGTTGGAGTGCTGTGCCGCCATATTGGAGCCGGGCAACTCGTTCTTGGTCCTCAATCTCTACTCGATGGGGTTGTCGGCCACGCTGGCGAGGTCGGCTGTGGGCAGAGTGCTGCCGCAACCCGCGGCGGAGCAGTTCGGCGAGTTGTGCATGGAGGACTCGTGCGGAAAGATATTGCCGTTGGGAGTCTACTATCGATGCCGTTTCTGAGTGCGGGAGCGAAAAGACAAGAGGAAAAAGTGAGGCGATGGGGTGCGGATGGGGTGTGAGAAAAATGAGGGAGGGCCGAGAAAAAATGGGTTTTTTGCAATAAATTGCGCCGTGGTGCGTTATGTTGTTGAAACAAAATCGTATTTTGCCTATGGAGTGATTTTCCTTTTGATAGTATTTATTATAAAACAGTAAACAGAACAGTAATTTATCATTGGTATTATGAAAAGGATTTTTTTGTATGCAGGTATGATTCTGGCATCGGCCGCCATAGGCGGTGCCACGGCTTATGCGATTGCCGACCGAAATGACGGAGCTGCGGAGTCGCATTATCGCGAGTATGAAGGGGAGCATCAGTCCGGCACGACCCATTTCACATCTTATCAGAAAGAGTCTTTCCCCGACCTCACCTATGCGGCCGAGAATGCGGTGCATGCGGTGGTCAATATCGAGGTTACCCAGCTGGTGCAGGGCAGCAACCGCTACGGCAGCGGCATGGACCCCTTCTTCGAGTTCTTCGGCATTCCTCAGGGCTACTCCCAGCGCGAGAGTGCCCCGCGTGAGGTGAAGGCCGGCGGTTCGGGTGTGATTATCTCGCCCGACGGATATATCGTCACCAACAATCATGTGGTTGAGGGGGCGAGCAAGATGAAGGTGAAACTCTATGACCAGCGCACCTTCGATGCCACGTTGGTGGGCACCGACCCCACCACGGAGGTGGCTCTCATCAAGATTGAGGCCGAGAATCTGCCCACCTTGCAGTTCGGCTCGTCGGACGACCTGCGTCTGGGCGAGTGGGTGTTGGCAATAGGTTCGCCCTTTGACCTTCAATCCACCATTACGGCGGGTATCGTGAGTGCCAAAGCGCGTAATCTGGGTGCCATCAACAGCCAATACCGAATAGAGTCTTTCATTCAGACCGATGCCGCGGTGAACCCGGGTAACAGCGGTGGCGCGTTGGTGAACACCGCCGGAGAGCTGATAGGTATCAATACGCTTATCGAGTCGCAGACGGGCTCTTACATAGGCTATTCGTTTGCGGTGCCGAGTTCAATCGTGAAGAAGGTGGTTACCGATTTGAAAGAGTTCGGTGTGGTACAGAGAGCGATGCTGGGTGTTTCGTATCAGGAAATCAACGATGCTTTCATCGAGCAGTTCGGAGAGGAGTATGGCATCAGTGAGATTGGCGGAGCCTACATCGCGTCGGTGGACCCGTCGGGTGCAGCGGCTGCCGCAGGAATCAAGGAGGGTGATGTGCTGACCGAGATAGACGGTTATCGCATTAACAACTCGGCCGACATGTCGGAAATCATCTCGCGTTATCGTCCCAATGACGAGGTGAAGGTTACGGTAAAAAGAGATGGCAAAGTGAAACAATTTGATGTTGTTTTGCGTAATAAAGCCGGAAAGGCGGAGTTGGTCAATCGCGATACGGTGGATGCCGTTGTGGCGTTGGGTGGTCAGTTCGCCGAGATAAACGATAGGACGAAGAAGGAGTTAGGTATAAAGTATGGTATTCAGGTGGTGTCGATAGACAGCGATGAAGGCATCCTTGCGAGAGCACGCATCAGAAGAGGATATGTCATCACCAAAATCAACGGCATGGAGATTCATTCGGTGAACGACCTGAACAGAATAACCGACAAGATTACCGACATCGAGGGCATCTATCCCGACGGTCGCAGCGTGACCTATTCACTTGTGCAGTAACAGGTAAGAGGATAGAACGGATTCGGAAGAATTAAGGCCCGACCTCGTCTGCAAAGCAGGTCGGGCCTTTGTTATACACCCGAGGTGCAGAACAAGGGGACGGAACAAAGAAGGAGAGGGGGCGGAGCAAACAGAGGGAGCAAAGGGGCCGAGCAGGGAGAGGGAATAAGGGAGAAGGGAGCGAGTAGTAGGGGAGAGGGAGCAAGGAGTAGGGTGCAGGGAGCAACTAACAAAGAGTAGGGAGTAGGGAGAGTGTGTGTGAAGATTCGGAATAGTCAAAAGAGCGTAATAAGAAGAAAATATAACACAGAGAGATTAAAAGATGCGTCAATTAAAAATTACAAAATCCATTACCAACCGCGAGAGTGCCTCGTTGGACAAGTATTTGCAGGAGATAGGCAAGGAGGAACTCATCACCGTTGAGGAAGAGGTGGAGTTGGCCCAAAGAATCAAGAAGGGCGACCAAGAGGCTTTGGAGAAACTCACGAAAGCAAATCTTCGTTTCGTGGTGTCGGTGGCAAAGCAGTATCAGAATCAAGGCCTTTCGTTGCCTGACCTTATCAACGAGGGTAATTTGGGCCTTATCAAGGCGGCCGAGAAGTTTGACGAGACGAGAGGTTTCAAGTTTATCTCTTATGCAGTGTGGTGGATTCGCCAGTCCATTTTGCA
>JAZODY010000064.1:0-6253 GCA_045597245.1 Tidjanibacter sp. | reverse complement strand
TGTCCCCACGACTCTATGTAGCAGAATCCAACGAACTCCTTGTTGTTGAGTGCAATGATGGCCTTGCCCTGATTCATCTTGTCGGCTATGTATTCGTCGGTGCGGCGTGCGATTCCGGTACCGCGTGCTTTTGCCGCTTCGTCTATCGTGTCGTTTATTTCGGTCACGTAGCTGAGGTGTTCCTTGCCGGCAACCATAACATCGATTTTCATTTGGTAGAAATTTATTTAACTTTTGTGAAACATTTTTTATGGCGACAAAGATAATCGTTTCTTTTGTGGATGTACTCTCTCGCGGCACATAATCCTGCATATTTATTAAAATACCTGCATATTTATGCCGATACGGCTGTTTTTTCGCAAAATCCGCTTTCGGGGGCTGTTCTGGCGGAGGAAGGCGACGTGCAAAATGTGGATTCTTCTGTGTGTCGTAAGCGGATGAGATATTAATTTTGTGCATATATGCAGAATATTCCGAATAAAATTAGTAACTTTGTCACGCTATTGTATGATACTTCAACACCGACGTCATGGATAAAAGACAACGTTTGGGCGTGATACGACGCCTTGTGGAGAGCGAGCGGATAGGTTCGCAGGATGATTTTCTGGTCGCTTTGCGCAATAACGGAGTGGTTATCAATCAGAGCACTCTTTCGCGCGACCTCCGATTTCTCAATATCGTGAAGACCTCCGACGGCGAGGGAGGATTCCGTTACCGCATGGTGGAATCTAATACCCGCAGGGCCGAACATCGTATCTCGTCGGTCATCTCGGAGAATGTGCAATTGATTGGTTTCTCGGGAAACATCGCCGTGATAAAGACAATGTCGGGCTATGCCAATGCGGTGGGAGCATTGGTTGATAACAATAATTTCTCGGAGATTCTGGGGACCATAGCAGGCGACGACACCATCTTCATTCTGCTCAAAGAGGGAGTTACGCACCAAGAGTTTGCGGAGAGTATAAGGCGTATTTTCCCATATCTCAACACCGCTCTTTGAAATCCCGACTGCGAAGTGACCGGATGAAACTGCGGGCCGAGAGAATTTGAAAAAAAATCGAAAAAAATATTGCGTTTCCTTTCAAAAATGCTTAATTTTGCACGCAATAAAATCCTTATTGCATTATGTCGTTTACAGATTCTAAAATAAAACAGGAGGGACTGACTTTTGATGATGTCCTCCTCGTGCCTGCCTATTCGGAGGTTATACCGCGCGATGTCTGTGTCAAGACAAGATTTTCGAGAAACATCAATCTGAATACTCCTTTCGTTTCGGCCGCCATGGATACGGTTACGGAGGCCAAGATGGCTATTGCCATTGCCAGAGAGGGTGGAATCGGAGTCGTTCACAAAAACATGAGCATAGCCAAGCAGGCCAGTCAGGTCCGCAAGGTTAAACGTGCCGAAAGCGGCATGATTTACGACCCTGTCACCATCACTAAGGAGGCCATTGTGGCAGATGCGCTTAAACTGATGCATGACAACAATATCGGCGGTATTCCCGTTGTGGATGCCGAGGGCTACCTCATCGGTATCGTGACCAACCGCGACCTGCGTTTCCTGACGGCTTATGACAAGAAGATTGAGGATGTCATGACGAGCGAGAATCTGGTCACCACCCACAATGCCGATTTGTCGAAGGCGTCGGAGATTTTGATGAAGAACAAGATTGAGAAGCTGCCCGTTGTGGATGATGAGGGAAAGTTGGTGGGTTTGATTACTTATAGGGACATCACCAAAATTCAGGATTATCCAAATGCTTGCAAGGATGCGAAAGGTCGTCTGCGCGTAGCGGCCGGAGTGGGTGTGACGCCCGACTTTATGGACAGGGTGGATGCTCTGGTGGCAGCCGAGGTCGATGCGGTGGTCGTCGATACGGCTCACGGACACTCCAAGAATGTGATTACGACGTTGAAGAAGATTAAGGCCAAGTATCCCGAGTTGGATGTCGTGGTCGGAAATATTGCTACGGCCGAGGCGGCCGAGTTCCTTGCCGAGGCGGGAGTCGATGGCATTAAGGTGGGTATCGGCCCGGGCTCGATATGTACGACACGTATCGTTGCGGGTGTCGGTGTGCCCCAGTTGTCGGCCATCTATGATGCTTCGGAGGTGGCAAAGAGATATGGCATTCCCGTTATTGCCGACGGAGGTCTGCGCTATTCGGGTGACATAGTGAAGGCTTTGGCCGCCGGTGGCGATTGCGTCATGATTGGTTCGATGTTGGCCGGTGTGGAGGAGTCGCCGGGCGAGACCATCATTTATAACGGCAGAAAATATAAGGCCTACCGCGGAATGGGTTCGATTGAGGCCATGAGCGACGGCTCGAAGGACAGATATTTCCAGAGCGACGAGACCGACACATCCAAGTTCGTGCCGGAGGGAATCGTTGCGAGAGTGCCTTACAAGGGTTCGTTGAGCGAGACGATTTATCAGTTGCTGGGCGGCTTGAAGTCGGGTATGGGCTATTGCGGTGCCGCCACTGTGGAGAAGTTGCACGATGCCAAGTTTGTCAAAGTGACTGCGGCAGGTGTGATTGAGAATCATCCTCACAATGTGACCATCACCAAAGAGGCTCCCAACTATTCGCCCGGCGAGTAGGGACGGAAACTTAAATTGACGAAAAAGGAGCGTGAAAAGTTCGTTTTTCGGGAAAATGAGTTATATTTGTAGAAGAGGAACAGGATTAACGGTAACGCCACTGACGGTGGGATGAATATGCGAAACCCGATTATGAAACATATTGTTTGTGAGAGAGTTTGGTCTCATGTGGTCGGTGTTTTCGGTCGTTGTGGCGGGAGAGTTGTTTAAAAACAGAGGGCGTTTTATAGACGCCCTTTTTTGTGGAATCATCAAAAGACAGGAGTTGAAGATGTCCGAAAGAATCATACTTAAAGGCGGAATGATATGCCGTTCGTGCGGCACGATGGTGGGCGATGTGCTGATTGATGGCGGTCTCATCGTACAGGTCGGCGGCGAGGTAGAGGCAAAGGATGGCGACAGGGTGTTTGATGTGAAGGGGATGTGCGTGATGAGCGGATTGGTCGATGTGCATGTCCATCTGCGCGAACCGGGATTTTCATATAAGGAGACGATTGCGTCGGGAACGAGAGCTGCCGCGAAGGGCGGTTTTACCACTGTGTGCTCGATGCCCAATCTTAATCCGGCGCCCGATACGCTTGATAACCTCTCGGAACAACTGCGCCTTATCGGGAATGATGCCGTGGTCAAGGTGGTGCCTTATGCCACCATTACGGAGCGCAGGGCAGGCGGAGAGGTGGTGAACATGGAGGCGTTGAAACCCTATGTGGCTGCCTTTTCTGATGACGGCAGCGGTGTGCAGAGCCGTGAGGTGATGGAGAGAGCCATGAGATGTGCAGCCGAGTGCGATGCACTTGTGGCGGCTCACTGCGAGGTGGACGAGTTGTTGAATGGAGGCTATATTCACGACGGAGAGTATGCTGCCCGCGGGGGCCATAAAGGCATCTGCTCGGAGAGCGAGTGGCGAGAGGTGGAGCGCGACATCGAGTTGGCCGAGAGAACGGGATGCAGATTTCATGTGTGTCATGTCTCCACGAAGGAGAGTGTGGCACTGGTGAGGGAGGCCAAGAGGCGTGGAGTTGAGGTGACGTGTGAAACGGGTCCCCATTATCTGACCATGTGTGATATGGATTTGAAGGAGGAGGGCCGTTTCAAGATGAATCCTCCGTTGCGAAGTGCGGCCGACAGGGATGCACTTGTGGAGGGCATAAAGGACGGTACGGTGGAGATTATTGCCACCGACCATGCACCCCATGCCGCCGAAGAGAAATCACGCGGTTTGGCTGGCAGTGCGATGGGTGTCGTGGGATTGGAGACCTCGTTTGCGGTGGTCTATTCGAGATTGGTGAAGGAGGGCGTGATAAGCATGGAGCGCATGGCGGAACTGATGTCGGAGAATCCGCGTCGGATTTTCGGCTTGGGAGGAGGCCTGACGGAGGGCGAGGCGGCTGATGTGGCTGTTTTCGATGTGGAGGAGGAGTATGCGGTTGATTCGCGCGAGTTCGTGTCGATGGGCAAGAGCACTCCGTTCGAGGGTTGGAAGGTGCAGGGACGCACCATGCTGACGCTGGTGGATGGCAAGACGGTTTATATGGACGAGAAAATAAAGAGCAGAGAGAACTATGTATAAGAAGGGTATCTTCAAGATTGTATCCAACCAATGTATTGCACGCTCGGTATATAGGATGGTGATGGAGGGCGACACGCAGTATGTGACGGCTCCGGGCCAATTTGTGAACATCGAGTTGGAGGGGCGTTTTTTGCGTCGCCCCATTTCGGTCTGTGACTACGACGAGCATAGTATCACAATCATATATAAGGTTGTGGGTGGAGGAACGGAGCAGATGAGTCGTATGAGTGCCGGCGAGGAGCTGGATGTGCTCACCGGCTTGGGCAACGGATTCGATGTTGCGGCGGCGGGAGAGAGAAATCTGCTTGTCGGCGGCGGAGTGGGAGTCCCGCCCATGTATAATCTGGCCAAGAGGCTCAAAGCGGAGGGCAGGGATGTCTGCGTCGTGATGGGTTTCAATGCCGAGAGCGAGATTTTTTACGAGAGGGAGTTTGAGGAGTTGGGGGTAGAGGTCTATGTGGCCACCGCCGACGGGTCGAGGGGCGTGAAGGGTTTCGTTACGGATGTGATTGCGCAAAAGGAGTTGAAGTATGACTATTTCTATACGTGCGGTCCGCTGCCTATGCTCAGGGCGTTGTACGATGCCACGGGCAGTGTGGAGGGCGAGATGAGTTTCGAGGAGCGCATGGGTTGCGGTTTCGGTGCCTGCATGGGATGCAGCTGCCGGACCAAGTATGGCACCAAGCGAATCTGCAAGGACGGACCGGTGTTGAAGAAGGACGAGATAATATGGTAACGAGTATGGCAGAGATGAATCGAGATATGAGGGTGGTGTTGAGCGGTGTGGAGCTTGACAATCCGGTGATTGCAGCCAGCGGCACGTTTGTCTATGGCGAAGAGTTCAAGGATTTTTACGACATCAACATTTTGGGAGCCTTCTCGTTTAAGGGGACCACGAGGGAGCCTCGTTTCGGCAATCCCACGCCGCGCATTGCGGAGTGCGAGAGCGGAATGATTAATGCGGTGGGCTTGCAGAACCCGGGCGTGGATGCCGTCATAGAACATGAGATTCCAAATATGCGCAGGTTCTATCATAAGCCGATTATTGCCAATGTGAGCGGTTTTTCGTTGGATGATTATGCCTACACTTGCGAGAGATTAGATCCCTATGCCGACATTTTGGAGGTGAATGTGAGCTGCCCAAATGTAAGACACGGAGGCATGAGTTTCGGTACTCAACCCGAGAGCGCCGCCGAGGTTACGAGAGCGGTCAAGGCGGTCACCACCAAGCCGGTTTATATAAAGCTGAGTCCCAATGTGACGGATATAGTTTCGATAGCGAAGGCATGCGAGGAGGCGGGTGCCGACGGTGTGTGTCTGATAAACACGCTGTTGGGAATGCGTATCGATGTGGCCCGCAGGCGTCCGGTGATTGCCAATAAGATGGGTGGATTTTCGGGCAGGGCCATCTTCCCCGTTGCGGTGAGAATGGTGTGGCAGGTTGCGCAGGCGTGCGACATTCCGGTGATGGGATGCGGCGGTGTGGCTACGGCCACCGATGTCATCGAGATGATGATGGCGGGAGCAACGGCTGTGCAGGTGGGTGCCGAGAATCTGCGTAACCCCTATGCCTGCAAGGAGATAATAGAGGCTCTGCCGAAAGAGATGGAGCGATTGGGCATCGAACGCCTGAGCGATATAGTGGGCATTGTGAAATAGAGAGAAGAGAGGTATTTACGAACATAACGAAAGATAAAGAGAGCGATATGAGAGATGTTATTATAGCTTGCGACTTTGCGAGCGCCGAGGCCACGCTGGCCTTTTTGGATAAATTCGAGGGAGAGAAACCGTTTGTTAAGATTGGCATGGAGCTTTATTATGCCGCCGGTCCGGAGATTGTGAAGGAGATTAAGAAGAGAGGGCACAGAATATTCCTCGACCTTAAACTGCATGACATTCCCAATACGGTGCGCAAGGCCATGAGCGTGTTGTCGAAGCTCGATGTGGATATGTGTAATGTGCATGCGGCCGGCACGATAGAGATGATGCGCGCGGCGGTGGAGGGATTGACGAGAGAGGACGGTACGCGTCCTTTGCTGATTGCAGTCACCCAGCTGACATCAACAAGCGAGGAGCGTATGCAGA
>JAZODY010000063.1:0-12000 GCA_045597245.1 Tidjanibacter sp. | reverse complement strand
ACATGGCTACGATCCGACTTGCCCGACCACCGACGCTCACTGCCCATCAAACAGATGATGCGTACCGAGGCGTTGGAAGCATTCGGTATGTGGAGCGAAAAAACAGACAAAACCGCATACTGACCCACGCAAGGGGATGGCTCCACAGTACGCCGCAAAGCGCGGGCCGTGGCCGGCATCTGTAAGACAGCGGAAGTCAAGTCCCTGCCAGCAGGGCAGATTAAACCGAAAAACACCGAAAAGGGCGCGGAAACTCCGCGCCCTTTTCGGTGTCCGTACCTATCCTCTCTGCATTAATTCTTCCTGATGCGGAGGATGGTCATCGACTGGGCATCGAGCGTGAGGTTAATCTTCTTTCCGCCCGTCTTTATCTCACTCTCCACCGGAGCAATGTTCTGAGGCTTGTCAAACGAGTTCATACTCTCCAAATCCGACGACGCAAGGACAATCTTTCGGGCCGTATTGGCCACTTTGCGCTTGCTCTTCAACTCCATGCCGAACTCCTTCTGCTCAGCATTTCGATTGACAATCTTGATGATAATCTCGCCTGCCTGCTCGTCATAGGCCGCAGTTGCATAGATGCCGTCCTGACCGGTGAGCGGGGTACCTGCAAGCGACATGTTCAACACCTCGGTACCGCGGTTGGTGGCATAGAGTTTCTGCACATAGTAGTTGGGAGTTCCGTAAGACTCCATGTTGTTGAACCAGATAAGGTCGGGGCTCCACTGCCAAGCATCGGCATTGGCCAACAAAGGAGCATAAGAACTCAACTGAACGATGTCGGCATTACGCTCCAAACCCGTCATGAAAGCGGCCTCCGAGAGAGCCGTAAGCCAATTATTCTTATTGTTGGGATTACCCTGAGCAACACTCTGGGCGGCATACTCTCCCGCGAAAACGATGTATCCGTCGCGGTCGTACTCGTCATAGCGGGCGGCATTCTCGAAGAACCACTCGGGCGAACGATAGAAGTGCTCGTCCACAATTGGAGCGTTATACTTCTTCAACTGCTCCTGAGCATAATAGAACAGGTCGGTATCCACCGAAGGACCTGCCGTAGACACTATGATAATCTCCGGATGTTTCTCCATGAGAGCCTTCTCGAAAAAAGCGTAACGCTCGAAGAACTGAGGGCCCCACTGCTCGTTACCGATACCTATATATTTAAGATTGAAAGGCTCGGGATGCCCCATCGATGCACGCAACGCACCCCACTCCGTATCGGTTGAGCCGTTGGCAAACTCGATGAGGTCCAACGCATCCTGAACATAGGTATCAATCTCGTCCAGCGGCACAAGCTCGCCCGTATTATACTGACATGCCATACCGCAGTTGAGAATCGGCAGCGGCTCGGCGCCGATATCCTCCGAGAGCAGGAAATATTCATAGAATCCCAAACCGAACGACTGGTAGTAGTCGGGGGTAAGTTTATGGGCAAACTCGGTGTTCCAACGATTGATGATGAGTTTGCGGTTCTCCACCGGTCCCACCGTCTTCTTCCACTGGTAGCGCTGGGCCAGCGTGCGACCCTCTACGATGCAGCCGCCCGGGAAACGCAGGAATCCGGGTTTCATGTCGGCCAGCAGTTGCACGATGTCGGCCCTGAGACCGTTCTCGCGTCCCTTCCAAGTGTCGGTCGGGAAGAGCGAAATCATGTCGAGTTCCACGATGCCGTTGCCCTCAAACGAAACGCGCAGGCTGGCATTGGTGTTGGTGTCCGAGGAGTTGAACACCGTCTGGTACCTCTTCCACTCCTTGCCCGAGGGTTTCACCGACGAACCGCCAATCGTATTGCCCTTGTCGTCCACAATCTCCACCTTTAAATTCACATCGCCCTCCGGCACTGCGGCCCAAACCGAGAAACGATAGCCGTTGCCCTCCTTGATTCCCATACCGCGGAATCCGTTGTTCACCAACGGACGGCAGCCCTCGGGACCAACGATAACCCTTATATAGCGCGGGTTGTCGGGGTTGGTCTTCTCTCTGTTGAGCACAAAGAGGTTGAACGAGTTGCGATTGTGTCCCTCAACGGTCCACCCCATCATGGGGTTGTCGAACTCGAAAGAACGATTCTTCACCAACTCGGCATACAAACCGCCATCGGCACCGAAATTGATGTCCTCGAAAAAGAGTCCGTACATTGTGGGGGCGATGGGAGCCTTAGAGTTATCCACATCAATCACCGCCACATCGTCGGCCGCAACCGCCGCACGGCAGGCCATGAGTGCAACAGCACAAAGCATCAAAAGTCTTTTTGTCATAATTTTCTTCCTGATTATGGTTAGTTAAATTTAAGGTTGTTTCTCATCTAACAAAACTCAAATATAATGCTTTATTTTCGATTTCGCAACTCTCCATCCTCCTCTGCTCCCCGCCGAAACAGAGAGGTCGGCAACCCCATACGGATTACCGACCTCTCTGTTTTTTATCTTTTCGCCTTTCGGCCGTTCCTCGTTATCGACGCTGCTGCTGACGCTGTAACTCCATCTGCTGACGCTGAATCTCCTCCAAACGCTGCTGCCACTTACTCTTCTTGGTCTTCTTCTTGGTGGAAACGAGTTTGTCGTGCAACTTCTTGTCATCCACTCCGTAGCGGAAAGCCGTATACTGAATGATGGTGATAATCTGCGACAAGAGATAGTAGTAGCACAATCCGCTGGCATAACCGTTGAACCACAGCAACATCATGATTGGCATCATATAGACCATCATGAATTTCATGCCCGGCATCTCCTGACCGCCGGCAGCCGACTGCTGCTCATAGGTAATCTTGGAATAGAAGAACATCACCACAACCATCAGCAATGCAAACAGGCTCACATGGTCGCCATACCACGGAATATTGAAGGGCAGATTGACAATCGCATCATACGACGACAAATCTTTGGCCCACAAGAAACTCTGGCCCCTCAACTCGATGGAGGCGGGGAAGAAACGGAACATGGCCACCAAGAACGGGAACTGAATCAGCATGGGAAGACAGCCTCCCATAGGATTAACGCCACACTGCTTATAGAGTTCCATCTGTGCCTGCTGCTTTTTGAGCGCATCCTCCTGACGCGGATACTTGGCATTGATGGCTTCAATCTCGGGTTTCAATGCCCTGATTTTGGCCGACGACATATAAGACTTATATGTGAGCGGGAAGATGAGCGCCTTGATGAGAATCGTGAGAATCAGAATCACGATTCCTATATCGCCCACATACTTGCTGAGGAACACAAAGACCGGAATGACCATCCATCTGTTCACCCAGCCTACCAGCCAGCCGCCCAGAGGCACCAGCTTCTCCAATCCCAAACTCTCGCCATCGGCATCGTTGATGGTTTTGAGAATGGAGTACTTGTTGGGGCCGAAATAGAAATCGAAGTCATACTCGGTCTGGTTAGCCGAGAACGGAACCGAAACCACCGCCGAGAAATCCTTAATCATTCCCGAGCCCTCCTCATGGGTCGTATATGCAAACTCTGCGTTCTGGAACTTCTCCTGAGCGATGAACACCGACGAGAAGAACTGCTGTTTGAAGGCGAACCAATCCACCTTAGTATCCACCTTTTTGCTCTTCCTACCGCCTCCGCGTTTCACCTCCGACATTCCCAAATCGCTGACTTTCTTAGCATCGGGGAACATATAAGAGAGCGTCGTATAGGTATTCTCGTTCTTGTATCCCTGCTCATTCTGCAAACTCGTGTTGCGCCAATCGAACAGAATCTCCGTATCGGCCATCATACCCTCTCTCATACCCTCGAACTTAACGTCGAAGTCAATCATATAGCTGTCGGGAGCCAGCGTATAAACATAATCCATATAAGCCGCCTCGCCGAACATCAATCTCATCACCACCCTGCTGCCGCCATCGGCAATGGCACCGTTCTCCACCACCTCAAACGAATAGTCGGCCGTACTGATGAGCATCTCGCGCAGATTGCGACGATAGTAGAACTGCATGTCGAAACGGTTGGAGCCCTCCTTGAACAGCTGTATTGCGCCACCGTCATATCGCTCATACTCCTTCAACTCCACATTCTCCACCGCACCTGCACGCGTGTTGAACGTCACCTTCATTACCTCGTTCTCCACCGTAAAGCTCTCCGACTTACGCTCCGAAGCGGCCATCAACATCTCGCCATATTGTGCAACCATTGCCGCACGTGCAAGCGAGTCGGCATTGCCCGACACGATGTTTTCGGCCTGAATGGCAAATTCGCCCTCGTTCACACCGTCGCTTTCGACTATCTTTTCCTGCTCAACGACGGGATGTTCCGCCAAATATTTTTCAGCCTGTTTTGAGTTATAAACACTGAAACCGAATACTATTGCCGTAATAAGCAACAATCCGATTAATGATTTCTTATCCATCAACCTCTCCTGTTTTGTTAGTTTTTCTTTCTTGTTATTCTTTTGTTTTCTTCATCACCTCCGTCGGGTTGCCTGCCCCTCACTCGACTCCTCCTCCCGGCCCGCGACAATCCCTCCATCCGGTCATCGCTCTCGACGAATAATCACTCCTGATTGTCAATCATGTTTATCTTGGCAATCAACTCCGCCATCTCCTGACGCGTCTTCTCTATCTTGCTCCTCACATCGAGAATCATAGCCTCGGCATTTTTCGATTTCGAGAAGAATCCGATGTTGTTCTCCAACGTGGCCACATCCATCTCCAACTGTTTCAATTTGTTATACAATCTCTCGCGCTCAAATTTCAACTTCTTGTCGCCACTACTCTTCATCGACGAGATTTTGTTTCTGTAACGCTCTATGCTCCTGTCCTTCTCTCCGCTGCGCAACGTCACGAACATGGCATCAACCAACTCCTTATACTGTTTCTGCACAGCATCCTTCTCTTTCATCGGCACAAAGCCTATCTCACTCCAACGCTTCTGGAACATCTTTATCATCTCGAAACCACCCTCTTTCACATCGGCGGCAGCCATCTCCTCCAACAGCGCCCTCTTCTTGGCAAGATTCTCGTCGTGCTCGGCATCAACACCGGCAAAATGGCCTGCCTTTCTCTCAAAGAAGTGGTCGCAGGCGGCTCTGAATCGTTTCCAAACCACATCGGAATGGCGACGGGCCACCGGACCTATCTCCTTCCAGCGTTTCTGCAACGCTATCAACTCCTCGGTGGTCTTCTTCCACTGCTCGCTCTCCATCAACGCCTCGGCCTGCTGGCAGATTTCGTTTTTGAGTTGCAGATTATGGTCCATCTCGGTCTTGATGTTCTCATAAAAACCGCGTTTCACCTCAAAGAACTTGTCGCACGCATTGCGGAATCTTTCGTAAATCTTCGCATTGTCCTTCTTGGGAGCAAAGCCTATCGTCTTCCACACTTTCTGAATCTCAATCAGTCTTTCCGACGCCTTGTTCCACTCCTTGCGCGAAGTGAGCACCTCCTCCGACAGAGCCTCGGCCTGTACACACAACTCCGTTTTGAGTTCCAAATTGTGTTTCTGCTCCTCTTTTATCTTCTCAAAATACTCCTGATGCTGCTTGTTGATGCGCGAACTGGCCTCCTTGAAACGCTCCCATACGACCTCCTTATATTCATTGGCCACCGGTCCCGTCTCGCGCCACTGCTCATGCAGGTCCTGCAACTTGCGGAACGCTATCACGATGGAGGGTTCCATCATCAATGCCTCCGCCGCCTCGCACAACTGCAATTTGGTTTCGTAATTGCGTTGCAGGTCCAAATCGCGCAACTCCTTGTTTATCTTGATATAGTTATAAAAATTCTCCACATGCAGGTTGTAGGTCTCCCACACCGTTTTCACATTGGCCTGAGGCACCACACCCGTCTCCTTCCAACGCTGTTGCAACTCGCGGAACGCATTGAAGGTGTTGTTCATCGTCTCGTTGCCGTTCACAAGCTCTTTGAGTTCCTCTATGATTTTCAATTTCACTTTGAGGTTATCCTCCTTGACCTGTGCCAAAGTGGTCATATACTCCTCTCTGCGTTTGCGATATATGGTGAAATACTCTTTGAGTCTTATCTCATCATTATCGTAGGGCACGACAAACTCCTCGGGATTGCCGCCCTCCTTCACAAACTGTCGTTTCTGTTGCTCGACATCGGCTCTGTGCATCTTGTAGAAAGCCACTTTTATGGCCTCCACGTCATGGCGCAACATCTGCACCGGTTTGTTCTCCAACAAAGAGGCAAACAACTCGACAAGTTCGCTCTTGCTCATGGCGGTCAGATTCTCCAACGGACCCTTGCCATCCTCGTTCTCCTCCTCGCCATCGACCGCCTCGCCGAGGTCGAACTCGGGAGCCGACGCCGCAAGCTCGGCATCCTCATCGGCAAAACTCACATTCTCAATCTCATCGACAGGCTCCTCCGCCTCGGTGCCCGAAACGGCACATTCGGACTTCTCGGTCGCACTCTCACACTCCGCCACACACTCGGTCGGAGCATTTTTCTCATCAGACACGGCGGTCTCTTGGGCAGCACTCTCAATCACATCATCAGCACAGCTGATTTGTTCCTCCGGAACAGACACATTTTTCTTCTCAGTAGCAGTCATTTTCGTAGTCGTTTAATAAATAATCCGCATTCGGCGCAACACACGTCGAATTATGCAATTTACAAAAATACAAACATTTTGCGGTTTTTCAAATTTTATTATCACATATTTTGCCCCGAACCAATTTTTAGGAGTTCGGGGAGGGATAATCTCACAAAAAATTCATATCTTGCAGAATGTTTTTAACAAGACTTATTTTCACGCCATGAACTATCGAATTCTGCTTGTGGATGACGAACCCGACATTATCGAATTCGTCGGCTACAACCTCAAAAAAGAGGGTTACGAACTCCATACGGCCACCAACGGACGCGATGCACTGAGCAAGGCTTTGGAGGTGTTGCCTCACATGATTATCCTCGACGTGATGATGCCCGAGATGGACGGCATAGAGACCTGCAAGGAGATGAGGAAGTTGCCGCAGTTGGCCAACACTCACATCACCTTCCTCTCGGCACGCAGCGAGGACGAATCGCAGATAGCAGGATTCGAGGCCGGAGCAGACAACTATATCACCAAACCGATACGCGTGAATCTGCTCATCAGCCACATAAAGGCCATGCTCCGCAAGCTGGACGATGGAGGACAGGAGGCGCAGGGCAGCACGACTGCCGACGACACGACCCGCTCGATAGTCATGGACAAAGACCGCTTTGTGGTGATAAAGGATGGAGAAGAGATAATTCTGCCACGCAAGGAGTTCAATCTGCTCCATCTGCTCTATTCGAAACCGCAGAGGGTCTTCACGCGAGAGGAGATTTACCGTACCGTATGGGGACATAATGTGGTGGTCGGCGACCGCACGATAGATGTTCATATCCGTAAACTGAGAGAAAAGATTGGCGACGAACACATAGTGACCATCAAGGGCGTGGGTTACAAATATAAAGACTGACGAGAAGAAAAAAATACTGACAAAGACAAATCAACAACACTTAAATTATTAAATCATAAAAAATTAAACGAAAATGGATTTTGTAAGCAGCATCAAGGCGAAAGCCAAACAGGCTCCCAAACGCATCGTATTGCCCGAGGGAACGGAACCGAGAACTTTGCAGGCAGCAGATAGGATTATCGCAGAGGGTCTGGCAGAGCTGACCATCATCGGCAACACCGAGAAGATTAACGAACTCGTGGCTCAATATGACCTTAAAAACATAAGCAAAGCCACCCTCATCGACCCGCAGAATATTCCCAACAAGCAGAAATACATCGACCTGATGGTGGAGCTGCGCGGCAAGAAGGGCGTAACTCCCGAGGTGGCCGAGAAACAGTTGCTGGACCCGCTCTATCTGGGTGCCATCATGGTGAAGGCCGGCGACGTGGACGGTGAGGTCGGAGGAGCCGACAACGCCACGGGCGACCTGCTGCGTCCCGCATTGCAGTATGTAAAGACCCTGCCGGGCATCAGCGTGGTATCGGGCGCATTCATCATGATTACGGAGGACAAACAATTCGGCGAGAACGGCATGATGGTATTTGCCGACTGCGCAGTGCTGCCCAACCCCAATGCTCAGGAGTTGGCCCAGATTGCAGTGGCCACCGCAGGAACGGCCCGCGCAATAGCCGGTTTCGAACCGAGAATCGCCATGTTGAGTTTCTCGACCAAAGGCTCGGCAAAACACGAGATGGTGGACAAGGTTGTGGAGGCAACCAAGCTGGCCCAGCAGATGGCTCCCGACACTCAGATTGACGGCGAATTGCAGTCGGATGCCGCTCTGATTCCGAGCGTGGCAAACAAGAAGGCTCCGGGCAGCAGCGTTGCAGGCAAGGCAAACGTGTTGGTATTCCCGTCGTTGGAGGTCGGAAACATCGCCTACAAACTCGTGCAGCGCATAGCTCACGCCGAGGCGATAGGTCCCGTACTGCAAGGTATGGCTGCCCCCATCAACGACCTCTCGCGCGGTTGCTCGATTGATGACATCGTGAATCTGGTGGCCATAACCGTATGTCAGGCTCAGGCCACGAAATAATGGAGATGGAAAAACAGAACAAGAGAAACACTAACATTCATTAACCAACAGAAAAAAGGAGAAGAAAGAGATGATTATATTGGTTCTTAACTGCGGCAGTTCGTCGATTAAATATCAGGTGATTGAGATGAACGAGGAACAGAATTCGCTTCTGGCCAAAGGTCTTATAGAGAAGATTGGTTTCGAGAAATCCATCATCACCCATCGCCCCACCGGCAAGGATAAAGCCGAGTTTGACAATGGCATTCTGGACCATACGGATGGTATCGACTTCATCATCAAGATGATTACCGACCCCGAGATTGGTGTCATCAAGTCGCTTGACGAACTCTCGGCAGTGGGTCATCGCGTGGCTCACGGCGGCGAGTATTTCGACGGCAGCACGCTTATCACTCCGGAGGCGGTGGAGAAAATCGAGAGTTGCAAGGAGCTGGCTCCGTTGCATGTTCCGGCCAACCTGAAAGGCATCATTGCCATCACCAAACTGCTGCCGGAGATTCCTCAGGTGGCCACGTTCGACACATCGTTCCACCTGACCATGCCGGCCAAAGCATATATGTACGGCCTGCCCTATAAGTTCTACAAAGAGAACAAAATCCGTCGTTACGGTTTCCACGGCACGAGCCACAAGTTTGTGGCCAAGAAAGGTGCCGAATTGGCCGGTATCGATTTCGAGAACAGCAAAATCATCACCTGCCATGTCGGCAGCGGCGGCTCGATAGCGGCCATCGTGAACGGCAAGAGCGTGGATACGTCGATGGGCTTCACTCCGGTGGAGGGCATCATGATGGGTACGCGCTCGGGCGACATCGACGCGGGTATCATCAACTACATGCACGGCACGCTGGGCATGAAGATGGAGGAGATATGGAACGTGCTGAACAAGGAGTCGGGCGTGTTGGGTCTGTCGGAGGTTTCGTCCGACATGCGTGACGTGTCGGCAGCCAAAGAGGCCGGCAACGAGCAGGCAGGTCTGGCTCTGGACGCCTACTACTATCGCGTGAAGAAATATGTGGGAGCTTATGCCGCAGCCATGGGTGGTGCCGACTTGGTGGTATTCACCGGCGGTGTGGGCGAGAACAAGAAAGATATGCGTGCAGCCGTTTGCGAAAACATGAGCTGGATGGGTTTGGATTTCGACGCAGAGAAGAACGAGACGGTGATGGGCGAGGATGCCATAATAACCAAACCCGGGTCAAAGGTGAAGGCGGTTGTGATTTGCACCAACGAGGAGTTGGTTATTGCAACCGACACCTACAATATCGTGAAAAAGTGAACACGGCAGAGAGTCGTGACACAAAACCGAATTAACGGAGAGAGATGATAAAAAACTTGGACGAGATGGTGAGCGCCGTTGCCCGAAGGGGCAAACGGCGCATCGTCATCGCATATGCACAGGACCTGCACTCGATAGAGGCGGCAGACATGGCGATAGAGGCCGGCATTGCCGACATCACACTCGTGGGTGACGAGGAGGAGATAAAGAGGATATGCGGCGAAGCCGGCATAGATGCGACCCGATTCAAAATAGTGAACGAGGGTTCGGATATGCAGTGTGTGGAGCGGGCAATAAAGATGATTCATGCCGGCGAGGGCGACGTGCTGATGAAGGGCCTCGTGTCGTCGGACAAATACATGCGCGGCATTCTCAACAAGGAGTGGGGGCTGTTGCCTCCGAAAGCCACGCTGAGCCATGTGGCGGTGTTTGAGGTGCCGGCATACCACAAATTGCTGACTGTGGGAGATGTGGCGGTGATTCCCGCACCCGACCTCAACCAAAAGACGGCCATAGTGAAATACCTCATCGCCACAGCCAAGAGGCTGGGTGTGGCGATACCCAAAGTGGCCTGCATAGCTCCGAGCGAACAGATGCTCCCGAAGGTGACATCGAGCGTGGAGGCGGCCATAATATCGTGCATGGGCCAGAGAGGCCAGTTGGGCACGAAGGTGGAGATAGAGGGTCCGCTGTCGTTGGATATAGCGATAGATGCCCATGCAGCAGCGACAAAGAAGTTGGAGAGCAGTGTGGCGGGAGATGCAGACTGTCTGCTCTTCCCCAACATAGAGTCGGGCAACGTGTTCTACAAGGCGTGCACGAAGTTCGGCGGAGCAGAGTTGGGTGCAATGGTGGCCGGAACAAAGGTCCCCTGTGTGCTCTGCTCGCGCGGCGACTCCACCAAGACAAAGCTCTACTCCATGGCTTTGGCATGCCTCTCGGCGTAACGAGGGTGTAATGAGCATGGCACGAACGGCCTCGGTAGAGAGAAGAATGAAGAGAAACAACCTAAAATAAGATAATGGACGAGTTTAAGATTTTGGTCATAGACCCGGGTTCCACATCCACAAAAGTGGGAATCTATTTTGGCGACAAGGCGGTGGTGAAAAGTTCGGTAAGACACTCGTTGGAAGAGTTGGGAAAATTCGGCGGCATCCCCTTCCAGAAAGACTTCCGCAAACAGATAGTACTCAATGTGTTGGCCGAAAACAACATACAACCCGAGGAGTTGGATATTGTGATTGGGCGTGGCGGATTGGTGAAGAAGATTTCGTCGGGCACTTATGAGATTAATCAACAGATGGTTGATGACGCCCTCTATAATCCGGTGGGACAACATGCGTGCAATCTGGGCCCCATCATAGCCTATGAGATAGCACAGATGGCCGGTGTGATTGCCCTGACTGCCGACCCCGCCACGATGAACGACATGCCCGAGGTGGCCCGATTGACAGGACTGCCCGAGATTAAGCGTCTGTCTACTTTTCACGCCCTTAACCAGAGAGCCATGGCTCGCAAATATGCAGAACAGCAGGGACGTACGTATGAATCTATGAATCTGGTGGTGGCACACATGGGAGGCGGAATATCGATAGGCGTTCACCAGAACGGCAAGGTGATAGACGTGAACAACGGACTCGACGGCGACGGACCGTTCTCGCCGGAGCGAGCGGGTTCGCTGCCCTCGATGCAGCTGGCAGAGCTGTGTTACAGTGGCAAATACACGTTGCGCGAGATGAGCAACAAGTTAGCCGGAGAGGGCGGAATCCTGTCCTACATAGGCACAAACGACATGATAGAGATTGAACGCAGATGTCTGGCCGGCGACAAAAAGGCGATACTGATGAGCGATGCCATGTCGTACAACATCGGCAAATGGATTGGAGCAAGTGCGGCGGTATTGCACGGTAAGGTGGATGCCATAATACTCACAGGCGGCATTGCCTATGACCGCATGGTGTGCAACTACATAGGCCGCATGGTTTCATACATCGCCCCGATAGTTGTGATGCCGGGCGAGGACGAATTGGAGGCTCTGGCCATGAATGCCCTGAGGGTGTTGAACGGAAAGACGGTACCGAAGGTCTATCCCGAAGTGGAGGTGAAAGGCAAGCGCAAAAAATAGGGTCGCCAAGCCTAAGACAAAATAATGAGCCTGTCTAACAAGTTTTTTTGTTAGGCAGGCTTGTTTGTTGCTGTGGATTTTTTTTGGGAAGGGGCAAAATTT
>JAZODY010000062.1:0-1609 GCA_045597245.1 Tidjanibacter sp. | reverse complement strand
TGTTCCCTATGGTGCCGATGACGGTGTTGTTCTTCTTGAAGGACAGCGAAAGCAAAAGCAAGGGCCGTTTCAGAGCTTTCATGTACGGTCTGTTCATTGTGTTGCTCTACACTGTCCCCATCAGTGTCATAATATTGCTTACCAATATATTCGGCGGCGATACCGTAACGGCAAACATCTTCAATTGGTTGGCTACGCATTGGCTGCCCAATCTGTTGTTCTTTGCCGTCTTCATGGTGTTTGCCGCATCGTTCTTCGGGGCATTCGAAATCGTTATGCCGAGCAAACTCGTGAACGATACCGACACCAAGTCGTCGGGTAAGGGCTTGGGCGGTATCTTCTTCATGGCCTTTACGTTGGTGCTCGTGTCGTTCTCATGCACCGGTCCCATTGTGGGTACGGTGCTCATCCAATCAATCTCGGGTGAGATATGGGCGCCGATGGTCACCATGTTGGCTTTCTCTGTGGCTTTTGCATTGCCGTTCACTCTGTTTGCGCTCTTCCCCTCGTGGCTTAAAAAGCTACCTAAGAGCGGTGGTTGGCTCAACTCGGTGAAGGTTGTCATCGGATTCATAGAACTTGCTCTCGGTTTGAAATTCCTTTCGGTGGCCGACCAGACCTACCATTGGGGACTGCTCGACCGCGAGATTTATTTGGCTTTGTGGATTGTGATATTCTCCATGTTGGGTTTCTATCTGCTTGGAAAGTTGAAGTTCAAACACGATAGCGAGGTGTCGCACATTTCGGTTACTCGCCTGTTGCTCTCCATCGGCGTGTTTGCCTTTGTGGTCTATATGATTCCGGGAATGTGGGGAGCTCCGCTTAAAGGTCTCTCTGGCTATCTGCCTCCCATGCACACTCAGGATTTCGTGATGGGTGGTGCCTCGGAAGGCTCAACACCTGTCGTGCAACCCGTTGCCCAGACCGCCGCATCGGCTAACGGTGGAGTGCGCTATGGCGATAAACTCTCGTTGCCCTACGGACTTGACGGTTTCTTCCATTTGGGCGATGCCGAGGCCTATGCCGCCGAGGTGGATAAACCTCTCTTTTTAGATTTTACGGGGCATGGCTGTGTTAATTGCCGCGAGATGGAGTCGCTTGTGTGGTCCGACCCGCAGGTTTTGGAGATACTGCGCAATGACTATGTCATCGTGGCTCTCTATTCCGATGACCGCATGGAGGTTGATAAGTCCGATTGGGTGACCACCGACACAGGCAAGGTGCTTAAAACGCTCGGAAAAATCAATTCGCACATCGCGCTCAACAGATACGGTGTCAATGCCCAGCCTTACTATATTTTGCAGGGCAGGGATGGCAAGGTGCTTGTTGAGCCACGCGGCTACAACCGCGATATCGACGGTTTTGTGAAGTTTTTGCAGAGTGGTGTGGAGGCTTATCAGAATGCCGAGTAATCGTATTGTTGGCACTCTTCGTGAGGACCGGTTCTCGGTGGAGGTGTAAGACAATGTGACAGTTGCTTTAATAATAATTATGAGCCTGTCTAACAAGTTTTTTTGTTAGGCAGGCTTGTTTGTTGCTGTGGATTTTTTTTGGGAAGGGGCAAAATTTAGATAGTTGAAAAGCTCAAAAGTTTTGAGAAAATCACATT
>JAZODY010000061.1:0-5708 GCA_045597245.1 Tidjanibacter sp. | reverse complement strand
TCACAGAACGACATGGCTACGATCCGACTTCTATGAGATTGCCACCTATGGCACACTGCGGGTCCTGTCAGAGTATCTTCCCCATCGCGAGATTAAGGAGTTGTTGGGTGAAGTGCTCGAAAGTGAGAAGAAGGCCGACGCCAATCTTACCCGCATTGCCGAGGCCTACATCAATAAGAACGCCTCTGAGGAGTAGCGCGGTCTTCTCGCCGATTCTTGACGTGAAGCAGGCATCCCATGCAAGAAATGAGAGCGGGACCCGACAACTCTTTTGTCGGGTCCCGCTCTGTTTCAATCTGCCGACCGCATGGCAGGCAGGAATCAGTTGTGGCGGTGACGTGTGAACAGCGATACTATGCACAGCAACACCACCGCTCCCACAATGGCGGCAATGAGCGAGCCTATTATGCTCGACGGGAACCATCCGAAGAGCGATACCAGCCAGCCGCCCAGCAGACCTCCTATCACTCCCACAATCAGATTAATCAGCAGTCCCGAGCCTGAGCCCTTGACTATCAGGCTGGCAATCCATCCTGCTGCCAGACCTATGAGCAAATACCATAAAAAATTCATAACAATACAAAATTAGTTGTGTGTCACTCTCCCGAAATACAAAATCCATACCTTTCGGTATTTGTCTACCCGTCATGCACTTCATCGCCCCGCCTTTCGTATTGTCATGTATCGCCGTACGGTAAATGTCTCTGTCGGCGATTATTTGATTATCAACTCCTCGGCTCTCACTTTGGGAACATAGTGGGTGCCGTTGTTGCGATAATAGTTGTGTTCCTCTTCTGCTCCTATCTCGGTGAGTTTTATGTTCTCTATGCCTCTGCCTATGGCTATTATCAGGAGCGGTTCGAGCGGCAACTCCAACGCCTGCGTTATCTTCTCTCTGTCGAAGGCTCCGATGCAGATGCCGTTCAGCCCCATCTCGGCCGCTTTGAGCAACATGCTCTGGGCCGATATGCCTATGTCGATGCTGACGTAACGGCTCTCGGCCACCGTGGAACAAATCACCACAAAGGCATTCGGCTCCGTTCCCGGGAACGGCAGGTTGAGCTGAGGCAGAGCTCCACCCAGCCTTATGTGTGGCAGTACCTTGTCGGCCTCTTCGGCCGTCACCATGCGAAAGCGCAACACTTGTTGGTTGCGTGCCGAAGGTATCTTGGTGTTCACCTCCACTATGCGTCGGAGCTGGTCGGCTCTCACCTTGAAACCGCTGTCGTAGCCTCTGTAACTGCGATTGCGCAAAAGCAGTCGGTCGAGAGATTGTGTGGCTTTGCGTTGCGAATGTCCGGATGAGGCCTGAGCCCTGTAATCCTCAAATCGTTTTTCCAGATAGTTGTCTGCCATTTTATCTTGTTGTTTTTCTCGTGTGTATTGTCTTCTTTGTGTTTTCGTGCGGCCCATCGTAAGATGCGGTGTGCCACACGAAAGATAACTCTTTTTGTCCGTTTTGCAAAATTACTTCGCCATAAAACAAAACGGGCGGCACCTATCGGGTGCCGCCCGTGGCGGTAAGAATACCTTCGAAACCTACTTGCTCGATTTGATGAACTTACCCTCCTCGTTGAAGAGAAGCTCGCAACCGTCCGAGAGTTTCACTCTGTAACCGTCCGCAATCTTCTCCATCATTACTATGCGTGCTTGGGGGTATCCCGTTTTTACATAGTTTGTCACGTTTGTGGGCAATACTGCTACGGGCATATTGCCGTTGTCGAACACAATCTGTGTGCAATCGCCGCTGCCGCCGTCGAATGTCACCGTGTTTCCGTTGGTGAAATAGACCGTGTATTTCTCCCATGACGAGTCGCGATTGAGCTCCACAAACTCCACCTTCTCGGCGGGCATATACTTTGTGATGAACTCCTGTGACTTCATGGGCAGCTTGTCATAGGCCACCTTCTGGGGTTGAGGTGCCGCGCCAGCCGTCAGTGCCGAGGCTGCGCAGGCGAGAACGAATAAAAGTTTTTTCATTGCGTTTTAGATTTGATTAAAAAATGCGAATGAGGCGACATTCAAAAAGTGTTCCATTAATACACCTCCGTTTGCCGCCCTGATTTGAATCCGACCGAGAGAGCCTGCTCTATCGAAGTCATAATGATTCTGTTGGGATGCGGCGAGAACGGGTGAAATAAATTATTTTTCTCCTCCGTTCATCTTTTTGTACGCTATTTGTTGTTGAGGGAGAGAACAACCATTTTAATAATATTCACGATTATGGAAAACAACAACAATGGCGGTAACAATCGCGACCAACAGATGAACAACCAAAACCAGAACAATCAGAACATGGGTAACCAAAACACCAACAATTCGGCCGGCAATGCGGTGAACTCCATGCAGAACGACATTAACAGAAGCGGTGTGAATCACGAGCAGGCCCGCAACGGCAATATGGAGAACGACAAGCAGAAAGACATGTCGGGCAACTCCTGCAACAAAAACAGAGAGAGTGCCTGCGGCGGCGGTACGTCGTCTGATAAGTAGCATGACGCATCTGCACCGAATGATTGTAGCGCCACTCGAATCGTTCGAGTGGCGCTACAACTTTTTTTTCGGCCGTCGCTTTTTATCTCTCTTATCTTGCCTCCCGCAGCGTTATTACCGCCATGTCGCTTCGGGTTCCGATGCGGAAAGGCGGACCCCACAGCGAGAGTCCGCTCGACACATAAATGTGAGCGTTCTTCCATCTTCTGTAACCATGACTTTGCTCAAAAAGGCAGTCGGTCAATAGGCTTGCCGGCCACACCTGCCCGTGGTGGGTATGGCCGCTCACTTGCAAATCCACACCGAGCGAGTCGGCCAGAGCCAAGTTGTAGGGCTGGTGGTCCATTACCACCACCGCTTTACTTTCATCGCTCTGCTCCAAAAGGCTCTTCAATGACCTGCGTGCGATGTTGCTGCGGTCGTCGCGCATCACAAGAGTCACTCCGTTGGGCAGTTCAACCAGCGTGTCGCGCAACAACCTCACCTGCGTCTTTCCGAGAAACTCCTCACACGCATCTATACCGCTTATGTACTCATGGTTGCCGGCAACCATGTATATGCCCATCGGGGCATCGAGTTCGTTCAACTCCTCCCACATATTCTCCGCATAGAGAGGCACAAGCGAGTTGTCTATCAGGTCGCCGCATATCAGTATCACATCGGCCTGCTGGGCATTTATCATTTCAACATATCTCCTCAGTTGCCCCTTTCCCGTTCCGTAGCCGAGGTGTACGTCGCTTATTGCAACCATCTTCATCTCGCCGCCTTCGATGGGTTTGTCCACCGTCAGGTCGAGTTCCGCTCTGCGCGGATTGAGGTAGTTGATGTGGCCGTAGAGCAGAAGTGCCGCGGTGAAACACAGTGCTGCCCAGAAACCGCCTCTCCATGTCGGCCATATCAGATGGAGTGCGTCGGTCACCAACAGAGCCATGACCATGTAGAGCGTGAAGACAAGCCACACGCTGCCTGCCGCAAAGAGAACCCGAGCCATGCCGCTCATGGTCGGCGTGTTGCGCAACCACATGGCGAAGAAGAGGGATAAGGCGGCCACCCAAAAGAGCACACCGATTCCTATGCGCCACACCGTCGGCAGCGAACCGAGTGTCTGCATGGCGCGGATGAATATATAAGCATTGCCGCCCGCATAGGCGAGCATCATCACAATGAATACCGATTGCATTTTAAGAACTCTTTTTATTGCTTGAATAATCTCCCGCAAGATAACGAAAAACAGCGATACCTCCATCTGCCGTTCGGACGTATCGCTGTTCTTTGTCATCTTTTCATCTCACGCGACTCTATCTGACCGGTGAGATGATGAAGTCGAACTGATAGTCCTGATAGGGTACCATGTAGGGTTCCAACGGAAGGGCACCCCACGATGTGATGCCGCCAAGTCCCTGCTGTTTGAGGTCGAAGCAGAGATGGGTCTTGTCGTCGGTTTGCAGGTCGCCCGAGTGGCGCTGTGCCCGTCCGACAGAGATGTCCATCTGTTCGATGGAGTAGGGAATGGCCGAGGCCGAGAAGGCGTTTCGGGCGATGATTTTCACTCCCGCACCCGAGGTGTCGAGCACCTTGAAGTAACGCAAATCGGAGCGGGTGCCCGATTCCTGAGGACGTACCAACGTTGAGTCATATTGGTCAGACACGCGTGCTTTGTATATGCCGATGTCGGCACAGGTCAGACGGTCGTTGTAGTTCTCCACCTCGCCGCGACCGTAGTACTCCACCATGTTGTATCGTGCCGGCAGCTCCATGCGCATTCCGTAGCGGAACATGCCGGATACCTCTGCGCCCTCTTCTGCATTCATCTGCTGTGAAACTTTCACCTCTCCCTCGCCATTGATGGTGTAGCTTATCGTCATGGTGGCCTTCACCTCGGGCATCTCATATTGTGCCGTCAGGAGAGCCACTCCGTTCTCCACCCGATTGTCGAACGATTTGAGTATCATGTGCGGACTCCTCCATGCGGCATATCGGTCGTGGAGTCTTGCTCCATAGTCGTTCTCGGTGGGGGCTCGCCAGAAGTTGGGACGCAACGTGGCTCCCTCTGCCATCATCGACAGTTGGCCGTATTGCATCGCCTGAATGAATCCTTGATTGTTGAATGCAATCTTCCAGTCGTAACCTTCCACATCGATGCTCCTCTCGTAGGGGGTAATCTTAACGGGACGTGCCGACTCGTTGAGCACAAATGCGGCTTCGGTGTCAAACTCCTTGATTATAATCTGGTTGCTTGCCGCTGTGTGTCCTATTGCCAAGAGAGGCTGTTTGCGATTTGTTTCGAATCTCACGTTGAGCAACACCTCTTTTGCCTCGGGACAAATGTCGTCTGTCGAGTAGCCGAGTGCAATCTCTTTGCGCTCTCTCGGTGCAATATCGAGATTGTCGATTCGGCCTGCCAGCGTTGCCTCTCCGTCCTGCACCAATTCCCATACCAGCGTGTAGCCGTTCAGGTCGGAGAAGAAGTTCTCGTTGTATACCTCCACACGACCGGTCTCGGCACTCTTTGCCGAAGTCCATATCGATTGATACTGGTGTTTCACCTCATAGGCATGAGCATGCAGCGAGCGGTCGGCTGCAATCACACCGTTGCAGTTGAACGAGTTGTCCGAGGCGTCGTAGTTGTTGTAGTCGCCACCGTAAAGGAACGATACGCGACCGTTCTTCTCGTAGCTCACGAAACCTTGGTCCACAAAGTCCCAGATGAATCCGCCCTGATAGGAGTCATACTCTCTCACAAGGTCCCAATACTCCTTGAAACCACCCATCGAGTTACCCATCGCATGGGAGTACTCACACTGAATCAGCGGCTTTGCAGGCGAATTTTTCAAATAATTCTCACACCACTGCGGCGATGCATACATGGGACACATGATGTCTGAGAACTCCGTGTTGCGAGCCTGTTCATAATGAATCGGGCGCGAGGGGTCGTATTGTCTAATCCAGCGGTAGCACTCCTCGAAGTTGGGGCCCATGCCGGCCTCGTTACCCATGCTCCATATCACTACCGAGGGGTGATTCTTATCGCGCAACACCATGCGACTGTTGCGCTCCAAATGGGCGGCGGCGAAGCTCTGGTTCTTTGCGAGAGTACGTGCGCCGTATCCCATTCCGTGCGACTCAATGTTGGCCTCGTCTATTACGTAAAGACCGTATTCGTCGCAAAGGTCATACCACAGAGGATGGTTGGGATAGTGTGAAGTACGCACAGC
>JAZODY010000060.1:0-5050 GCA_045597245.1 Tidjanibacter sp. | reverse complement strand
CCACAACTGACTTTGTTGAGTTCTCGCCCACGCAACTCTACTTTAATCCCGAGTTTAATGTGATTGATGCGGCTATTGTTTATGATAAAGCGAGGGAGGATTATGTGATGGTTGTCAAGAACGAGAATCAGGTGCCGGCAGAGAAGAACATTCGTGTCACCCGCTCCACCGATGTGGCGGCCGGATTCCCCATCGAGGTCTCCGAACCCATTACGGGAGATTATTGGGCCGAAGGAGCTTCTCCTGTTTTCATAGGTGATTATCTTTATGTCTATTTCGATAAGTACACCAGCCATAAATATGGTGCGGTGCGTTCGCTCGACGGAGAGAATTGGGAGGATGTTTCCGACCAGATTTCATTCCCCGAAGGAGTGCGCCACGGAACGGTTTTCGCTGTGAAACAGAGTGTGCTCGACAAAGTGTTGGAGACCTTTGAGGAAGAATCGGAGCAGTGATGAGGGTCTCTGTCGGGGTGTGAGATTGCCATGACAAGAGCCGGATGTGTTTGACATATCCGGCTCTGATTTTTTTATTGGGTTATGCGGGCGTGCGATTCATAGTCTCTCTGTCGGCAGATGTGTTTTTTCCGGTCTTCCGCCTAAGAAGATTACTCGATGTCTGTATCGGGGAGAGAGTCGAGCGGAGTGTAATTAACTCCGTCTTCGGTGGCGAAGATGCGATGAACAACTCCGTTGGTGAGCATTATGTGCCGGGCTCCGAGAACACTGTTGTACCTCACCGCCTGAGCCATGACCGAGTTGTCGATTTCAACATCGGCCGCCTTGCACTCCACCAACAGGGCAGGCCGCAGTGATTTGTCGAGTACCACCACATCGGCCCGTTGCGTTTGTCCGTTCAACTCTATGGGGTACTCTTCCACTATGTGGGTTAAGGGTATGTGCTTGCCATCGAGCAACATGGCCACAAGGTGGCGACGCACCCATTCCTCGGGAGTCAATACAAGAAAACATCTCCTCACCTCATCCCAAACCATGACCGTGCCGTTGCTCTTACGGGCACGTAATTTTGTGGAGGGAAAATTTAGTTTCGGAAATTTATTCATGTTATCGGAATTTTGCCTATTTTTATCCCAAATTTGCTTGACAAAGATACATTATTTTGTTTTGATTCGTAGAGAGAGTATGAGATTAAAGATATTTTTATTGTGTCTGGTTCTGCCTTTGGTGTGGGATGGAGTAAAGGCTCAGGAGTATAAAAATCCTGCATTGGTGGAGAGAAACCGTATGGCTTCAAGTAGTGCAATATTTCCGTTTTCGTCGCGTGATGCGGCCTTGATGGGCGAATATTCGGTGGAGTCGGAGTATATAGTTCCGCTGACCGAGTGGACCTCCGAACAGACCGATGGAGGAACGGTGTTTTCGACGCGATACAAAGTCCCCTATAAATGGAGTGACAGGGTTGTGTTGTTGCGTCTTGAAGGTGTTAGCAACAGTTATGCGGTAGAGGTGAACGGGAAGGATACCGGATACAGTCAGGCCGGACTGGGGCGGGTTCAGTTTGACCTTACAAAACTTTCGCAGGAGAATTATAATGAGCTGAGAATTACGGTGTTCGATTCCACTGCCGCTGAAATGGTGGAAAATTCGCGTACGCATGATTCGGCTGCAATCGGAAGGGCTTTCATAGTGTCGCAACCTAAGGTGAGAATCAAGGACCTGTATGTCGATGCTCTCTATGACAACGGGGCCGGATTGTTTAACCTCGGGGCTGTCATGGAGAGTCATTTGATTAATCCTAAGGAGTTTACAATCTATTATGAACTGATTTCTCCCGCAGGTCAGACGGTGGCTTACGGTGACAAGGTGCTCAATACGCAGATGTATTCGCGCGACAGCGTCTATTTTTTCGCACGGGTTCCGCAGGTGGCTGCATGGACCCACGAATCACCGGTATTGTATACTCTGTTGGTACGGACTCAGTATGAGGGACGTTACAAGGAGTATGTGGTGGGTAAGGTGGGTTTCACCGATTTCCAATTCGATTCCGAGGGCCGCTTCTTTGTCAGCGGTCACCATGTGCCTCTCGTGCCGCGCAAAGCCTCATGGCAGGGCAATTATGCGGCTACGGAGCAATATCTGAGAAATATGAAGAGTGAGGGTGTCACTCTTGTGATGGTGGATTCGGTTCCGCAACCCGATGAATTTTATACGTTGTGTGACCGCGTGGGGCTCTATGTGTGCAATCAAGCCGACATCGACACCTCTTCTAAGGGAGAGGTTAGGACACGCGGAGGCAATCCATCGAATGACCCCGAGTGGACCGACTCTTTCGTTTCGCGTGTGACGGATATGTATCTTTCTTCTAAGAATCATCCCTCCGTGATAGCTTTCTCGCTGGCTAATGAGGGCTCGGCAAATGGAATAGCACTTTATGAGGCCTATCTCAATTTGAAACGCATGGAACAGGAACGTCCCGTTCATTACTCTTCGGCCCGTGGAGAATGGAATAGCGACAAACTTTTCATGGATGGTTCCTCGGAGGTGGAGAGTGGCGAATTGGAACTTGTTGAGGATAGAGCGGCGGATGGTATCGTGGAGTTGAGAAACACGAGCAAGATAACGACATTCAATGTTCGTGCAGCCTATATCACACAGCGTGGTGCGGTGAAGTATTCGCAATATGAGGAGGAACTGACCATTGCGCCCGGGCAGACGGTCAGGTGTAATGTCGCGCTGACCGACATGGTGGCCGGACGCAAAAACAATATACTGGATATTACGGTGTATGACTCTATGCCGTCGTTTGAATATAATGCCGCAGCCGCGGAGAGCACCATGCGCGTCTTGTTGAAAAAGCGTCTGGGATTCTACAACTCGCCCGAGTTGGAAAAGTGATGGCGGCCGACGGCAGTGCACTGCTCCGTCTTCCTATGAAGTATGCACGGGAGGATTCCTTGAATATGAATTATGAGAGGCGGTTAATGAATCCTGACGTGTCCGAAGAGGGGTATGTGCCGTTGTCTGTCAGTCGGAATTCGGTGGCAGAATGGCGATGATGCGGCACGGGAAAAAATTAATCGTAAGGATGAAGTCGCTCCGAGATTTTATCCACACTCTCTTGCAGTCCCATTCCCGAGGCATTTATCTCGGCAAGGTCGTTGCAAAGCCCGTTAAGCAACTTTTGCAACTCTTTGTTTTGCTCGGTCAATCTCCTTTCCAAATTGCCGACCTGCTCGGATAATCTCTTTATACACTCCGCGAGTGTCTCTGTCGGGTCGGCTTGTTCGGGTTGTACGGGCGGTTCACCATAATCGAGGTAGGGACTGACGAGCAGATAGTTGTATTTTTCGCCCCTTATAATTCGGTCTACCACGAACATCTCATCGTCGAATCGTTCCGATTCGTCGTCGTTGCATATCACAATATCGCCCACGCAGGGAGGCACATCGAGAGTCAATGAACCCTCGACGCGCCAATCCTCCGTATGGTGTATCAATGCAAACAGCATGTCGGAATGTTTAATTGATTAGTCACAGCAACCGCATCCGCAATCATGGTCGTGGTCACCGCAGTCGCCGCCGCACTCCTCGCAGTTGCATCCGCCGCCGCAATGTGAATGAGGGTAGTCGTCGTCGGTGGCCTCTCTGACCTCCACAATCTCTCCTGCAAAGTTGAGCACCTTGCCGGCCATGGGGTGGTTGAAATCCATCTTGACGCCCTCTTCGCTGACCTCTATGATTTTACCGAGCACGTGCATGCCCTGAGCCGTCATCATGGGAATCTGGTTGCCTATCGTGAGAAGCCCCTCCTCAATCTGACCGTTTATCATGAATGCCTCTTTGGCCACGTCGATAATCATCTGCGGATTGATGGTGCCGTATCCCTCTTCGGGTTGGAGCGTGAATTGATAGGTGTCGCCCACCTCCAAACCGGCTATGTTTTCTTCGAATTTGGGCAGCAAATAACCCGTTCCGAAGACAAATTTAAGCGGATTCTCTTTGGTCGCTTGGTCGGCGGTCTCGCCCTCTACGGTGAGCGTATAGCTCAGCGCAACGAATTTTTCGTTCTCTATTCTCATCTCTCTTTAATGTTTATTTAATAAAAGTTTTTTTCTTGGTTTATTCTTATGTCATCTCTTTTAAATGCCTGCATCGGCAATCTCATCCTGTTCCTCTTGCGGGGTTGTGAGGCATTGCATGAACACCTCGTTCTGCCACCCCTCTTTTCTTCGTATCCAGTCGCGTTTGACACCGCTGACCTCAAATCCGCAACGTTTAAACAGCCGCAGACTCTGCTCGTTGTCGGCCGCAATGTTGCAATAGAGCTGCCTCAGGTCTATAACGTGAAAACAATATCTTTTTATTGCCTCAATCACCTCGGCGGCATAACCTTTTCCTCTGTCGTCAGCCGCATAAACGAGAATGCCTACTCCCGCTCTGCTGTTGTAGATGTCGATGTCGAAGATGTCCACCGTGCCAATAGCGCGCTTTTCGGATTTCAACTCCACTGCCAATCGCATCTGTTTGCTCTCAAACGGGTCGTAGCACTGACTCTTTATAAACCGCATCAATACGTGGCGCGACAACGGGGCTCGCGTGGAACTCACCCGCCATACACTGTCGTCGTTCTCCCATTCGAACAATATGTCGATGTCCTCCGTCTCCAATGCCCTTATCGAGAGCCTCTCTGTTTCGAGTATGTTCATTCGATGGTGTGATTTGCCTATGTCTTGTTATAAACCTATAACTTTGTTCCTTATCAACATCGATGCCCCCAGTGCAGCTGCATAATCATCCATCTGTGATATGCGGAATTTGGTATCCTTATACACCAGATTGAGCGAATATTTGTTGGTGGCCGATTTGAGCGGCAACATCAGGTAGTCACCGGCATGAGAGAGATTTCCGCCAATAATCACCGTCTCGGGATTGAATATGTTTATGAGGAAAGCGATACTCTTTCCTATCTTTTCACCGGCCTCCTCGATGAGTTCTATCGAGAGGTTGTCGTCGTTCTTGGCGGCTGCTATGATGTCGTCGATGTGAATCAACTCGCCGGCATCGTACTTCTCTCTCAATATGGTATTGACC
>JAZODY010000059.1:0-3509 GCA_045597245.1 Tidjanibacter sp. | reverse complement strand
CCGACTTTCTTTATCGAGCGAAAGAGATTCTATCTGGTCCAACGACCGAGATTGAAGATAGAGCAGGCGAGCCGTGGCATCCATTTTCTTCCATGCGTCGGTCATTATATCGGAGTACTGACTGTTGCGAAGATAGGTGTATTCGCTGTCGGGGTAGGGTTTGTATATGCCCGGAATGTCGAGTGTATCGGTCGCAAAGAGTGAACGATAGACATAATTGTCACGCTGTTTCAACTCCGTTATTGTGCGGGCCGCCATGTCAATCTCGCGGTCGAGCAATTTGTAGTCGGTGAGCAGTTTTTCGTTTCGGGCCTGAATGCGTTCCATCTTCGGCATGTTGAGAGAGAAGGAGGAGTAGATGTTGATGATGCAGATGGCCAGAACACCGAGCAGCAGTTTGCGCACCCGCCTGTATTTGGCGATGCGTCCGCTGGTGGTTATCTCCTCATAAACCAGTGTTTCGGGGTTGAATCTGTACTCTTTTCGGCCCATTATTAAAAAAACTTATGAAATATCAAGCAAAATTAGACTAAATTACGTAATTTTACAACCTCATTTGAGAAAACGTTTAAGGAGAGATAAAAATTATATAAAACACAAAATATCAATCATGGAATCCAATAAGGTTAGAGAGGAATTTCTGAAATTCTTTGCATCAAAAGAGCATACCATTGTGAAGTCTGCTCCGATGGTGGTCAAGAACGACCCGACGTTGATGTTTACAAACGCCGGAATGAATCAGTTTAAGGACATATTTTTGGGTAATGTACCCGCGAAATTCAATCGTGCGGCCGACTCTCAAAAGTGTTTGCGCGTGTCGGGAAAGCACAACGACCTCGAAGAGGTGGGACACGACACCTATCACCACACCATGTTCGAGATGTTGGGCAACTGGTCGTTCGGCAATTACTTCAAGAAGGAGGCAATCGAGTGGGCGTGGGAGTTGCTGTCGGATGTTTACGGACGTAATCCGGAGCATATGTACGCCACAGTGTTTGAGGGAAGCGATGCCGACGGAGTTCCTATGGACAAGGAGGCTTTTGACTATTGGAGACGTTTCCTGCCCGAGGACCACATCTTGTTGGGCAACAAACATGACAACTTCTGGGAGATGGGCGAGACGGGTCCTTGCGGTCCGTGTAGCGAGATTCATTACGACTTGCGAGATGATTCCGAGCGTGCCGAGGTGTCGGGGCGTGAGATGGTGAATCAGGGACACCATCTGGTTATAGAGATATGGAACCTTGTCTTCATGCAGTTCAATCGCAAAGCCAACGGCTCGTTGGAGTCGTTGCCCCAGAACCATGTCGATACGGGTATGGGTTTTGAGAGGTTGTGCATGATTTTGCAGAACAAGAAGAGCAACTACGATACGGACGTATTCCAGCCTACCATTTCGCGTATTTCACAGATGTCGGGCAAGGTTTATGGCGAGGATGAGAAGTGTGACGTGGCCATGCGTGTCATCGCCGACCATTTGAGAGCCATAGCATTCTCCATTGCAGACGGACAGTTGCCTTCGAATGTGAAGGCCGGTTATGTCATCCGCCGAATTTTGCGTCGTGCGGTGCGTTACGGTTACACCTATCTCGGTTTCACCGAGCCGTTTATCTGCCGCCTCGTGGACGGATTGAGCGACCAGATGGGCGCACAGTATCCCGAGTTGCCTGCCCAGAAGGAGCTTGTCAAGAGTGTGATTGGCGAGGAAGAGACGGCGTTCTTAAAGACGCTTGCTACGGGAATCAATCTGTTGGAGGGTGTGATGAAGGGAGTGAAGGAGAAGGGCGAGAACGTAATTGGAGGCAAGGATGCCTTCGTGCTCTATGATACCTACGGATTCCCCATCGACCTTACGGAACTTATTGCTCGCGAGAATGGTTTGGAGGTCGATTTGAAGGGCTTCTCTGTCGAACTCGAACAACAGAAGGCACGTTCGCGCAATGCCGCCGCAGTGGATACGGAGGATTGGGTGGAACTCACTTCCTCGACCGAGTGCGAGTTTGTGGGATATGACTTTTTGGAGTGTGAGGTGAAGATTGTCCGTTACCGTAAGGTGACAACCAAAGGCAAGACTTTCTATCAGTTGGTATTCGACAAAACCCCCTTCTATGCAAATTCGGGAGGTCAGTTGGGCGACTGCGGATATATCAAGAGCGTGGACGAGAAGATAGACATCATCGACACCCAGAAGGAGAACAATCTGCCGATTCATATTGCCACCATGTTGCCCGAGAAACCCGAAGCGGTGTTTACGGCCGTGGTGAATAAGGAGCGTCGCCAGAGGTCGGCCAACAATCATACGGCCACCCACCTGTTGGACCAAGCACTGAGGGCTGTGCTGGGAACTCATGTGGAGCAGAAGGGTTCGTTGGTATGTTGTGATTATCTGCGTTTCGACTTTTCACATTTCCAGAAGGTGACCGATGAACAGTTGCGCGAGGTGGAGCGATTGGTGAACGGATATATCAGAGCCAACTATCCTTTGGAGGAGAACAGAGAGAGTTCCATCGAGGAGGCCCAGACGCAGGGTGCCATCATGTTGTTCGGCGAGAAATATGGCGATGTCGTGAGAACGGTAAGGTTTGGCGACTCGATAGAGTTGTGCGGCGGTATCCACGCATCGGCAACAGGAAACATCGGTATATTCAAGATTATCTCGGAAGGAGCAATCTCTGCGGGAGTAAGACGCATAGAGGCGGTTACGGGAGTGAAGGCAGAGGAACAGTTGTATGCGTTTGAGGATACGATTCGCGGCATCCAGCAGGTGGTTAATAGCCCTATGGTGTTGCAGGCCATCAAGAAGTTGTTGGACGAGAACGTGGAGATGAAGCACGCCATCGAGCAGGCGGCCAAAGAGAAGATGAAGGCGTTGGTGGACAAGCTTGCCGAGGAGTTGGCCAAGAGAGAGGAGAACGGAGTGATTGTGGTATCGCGTCAGATGGATGTTACGGGAGCGGCCATGAAGGATATGGCATTTGCATTGCGTGGCAGATTGAAGAATCTGGCTCTGGTTGTCGGCACCAAGAATGAGGGTAAGCCTACGTTGGCTGTCATTTTGGGTGACGACATCGTGGCACGCGGCGTGAAAGCCGGCGACGTGGTGCGTGAGGCCGCCAAAGAGATTAACGGTGGCGGAGGCGGTCAGCCTTTCTTTGCTACGGCCGGCGGTAAGAATCCCGAAGGATTGGAGCGTGCCATGACTAAGGCTCTTGATTTGATAAACGAGAAATTGAAATAGTGTTTAACAAAAACGATACAGTGATAATTATGAGTAATAAGGTGTTATTGATGATTTTGGATGGTTGGGGCATTGGCAACAAATCCAAAGGCGATGTTATATATACGGTGGCTCCGGAGTACTACAACTCTCTGTTGGCCGACTATCCCAATGCGCAGTTGCTGACCGATGGCGAGAATGTGGGACTTCCCGAGGGACAGATGGGAAACTCGGAGGTTGGCCATCTCAATATCGGTGCCGGCAGGGTGGTGTATCAGGATTTGGTGAAGAT
>JAZODY010000058.1:0-7549 GCA_045597245.1 Tidjanibacter sp. | reverse complement strand
ATGATGGGTGACAACCGTCACAATTCGGCCGACTCGCGTTATTGGGGATTTGTGCCGGAGAATCACATCGTGGGACGTCCTTCGTTTGTATGGCTTTCGATAGACAAGGATAAGAGGTTCCCGAAGAATATACGCTGGAACAAGATGTTCCGTTTTGTTGAATAGGATAGATTCAGACCGAGTTGGCAGGAGACGAATATATGACCCTCGCAACAGAGTGTGAGGCATTGTATAAGGACCGTAACAGCAAGTTCTTGGCCTTTGCCTATCCTGTGACTTCTGTGGAAGAGGTGAAGGAACGGGTGGATGCGTTGCATAAGAGATATTATGATGCGACGCATCATTGTTATGCTTATCGTCTCGGCTCTTCCGGCGAGCAGTTCAGGGCAAACGATGATGGCGAGCCGTCGGGTACGGCAGGCAAACCGATATTGGGACAACTGCTTTCGCGCGAGGTGACTGATTGTTTGATTGTGGTGGTGCGCTATTTCGGCGGTACCAAATTGGGAGTTCCCGGGCTTATTGAAGCTTACAAACAATCGGCCGCCGCGGTGCTCGACGAAGGGGAGATAGTGTTGCGTACGGTGGACCGTGTCATGACGGTCACGTATGCCTATGAGGCCATGAACGATGTGATGAAGGTGGTGAAACAGATGCAGCCTGCGGTGAAAGAGCAGGTGTTTGACAATATATGTCGTATGACCCTCTCGATAAGAGAGAGTGCCGCAGAGGAGTTGTTCGGACGTCTGGCGTCGATTGAAGGGGCCACATGTGAAAAGAGGGAGGGATGAAAAAGAGATGAAGAGTCAAAAGAGATACAATTCGATATACATTAAGGGCGCGAGGGTGCATAACCTGAAAAACGTCACGCTCGAAATACCGCACAATAAGTTGGTGGTCATTACCGGCCTCTCGGGGTCGGGTAAATCCACTTTGGCGTTTGACACCATCTTTGCAGAGGGGCAACGTCGTTACGTGGAGAGTTTGTCGGCGTATGCGCGTCAATTCATGGGCAAGATAGATAAACCGCAGGTGGACCTCATTGAGGGTATCGCACCGGCCATTGCCATACAACAGCATGTGAACAACTATAATCCGCGCTCGACGGTGGGTACCTCCACGGAGATATATGAGTATCTCAAATTGCTCTTTGCACGCATCGGTCGCACCTACTCGCCGGTGTCGGGCGAGGAGGTTAGATGCCACACTCAGAGCGACATTGCCGATTATGTGGTCGGTTTGCAGCAGGGAACAAGGGTGCTGATAACGGCTCCTATGATTCTGGTCGAGGGTCAGGGAGTTATAGAACGCCTCACTTTGTTGCTCAAAGATGGATTGCAAAGAGTTTGGTGGGGTGGCAGAATGAGAATGATTGAGGATGTTTTGCCCGAGTTGAATGAGAAGACCAAGCCCGAAGATATGGATATTATTCTCGACAGGGTGGTGGTGTCGGAGGAAAACGACTTGTCCACGATAGAAGAGTCGGTGGGACGTGCAATAGAGTTGGGTGACGGAGTGTGCCGCATTGTCAGATTGGAAGGGCAGGAGAGCGATGTGAACGAATTTTCCACCCGCTTTGAGGCCGACGGAATTGTTTTCGAACAACCCACCGAACATCTCTTTTCGTTTAACAGTCCGTTGGGCGCATGTCCGAAGTGTGACGGTTATGGCAAGGTGACCGGCATAGATGAGGATTTGGTGATACCGGACAAGAGCAAGAGTATATATGATGATGCGGTGGCTTGTTGGCGAGGCGAAACAATGGGACGATGGAAAGAACAGCTGGTGCTTGCTGCCCATAAGTTTGATTTTCCCATACATACGCCATACTATGAGTTGTCTAAGGAACAACGACAGTTGCTCTGGCGAGGCAACGAATATTTTCACGGGTTGGATGAATTCTTCGAATATATAAGCAGAGAACGATATAAGATTCAATACAGGGTGATGCTGTCGCGTTTTACGGGAAAAAGACTTTGTCCCGAGTGCGAGGGCCACAGATTGCGCAAGGAGGCGTTGTATGTGAAGGTGGGAGGAAAAAACATTGCGGAGTTGGCGGATATGCCGGTGGACGAGCTCAGGGCGTTTTTCGACGTATTGACTTTGGATGAGTACGATATGGCCAAGAGCGGGCGGGTATTGACAGAGATAAAGAACCGCTTGGCATATCTGTTCGATGTGGGATTGGGGTATCTTACTTTGAATCGTCTCTCTTCCACGCTCTCCGGTGGCGAGAGCCAACGCATCGCTCTGTCTTCGGCATTAGGCAGCAATCTTACAGGGTCGCTCTACATTTTGGACGAACCGAGCATTGGCCTTCATCCGAGGGATACCGCGAGATTGACGGAGGTTTTGAAACGCCTGCGCGATATGGGCAATACGGTAATTGTGGTTGAACACGAGGAGGAGATTATCCGTGCCGCCGACCATATTGTAGATATTGGTCCCGGGGCAGGTTACAACGGAGGCGAAGTGATGTATAACGGCCCGTATGATAAGTTGTGCGAGGCCCGGACTCTTACGGCCGACTATCTCACCGGTCGCCGAAAAATAGATATGCCCGATAAGGTGAGGGCGTGGAGCAACTTTATTGAGGTGAAGGGGGCAAGACAGAACAATTTGAAAGGTGTGGACATAAAGATTCCATTGAATGTGATGACCTGCATTACGGGTGTGAGCGGCAGTGGCAAGTCGTCGTTTGTGAAGGGGATATTGTATCCGGCCGTTCGTCGCAAACTCAATGAGACCGGATTGAAACCCGGCACATACGAGTCACTCGAAGGCGACCTCAGAATGCTCGAATCTATAGAGATTATAGACCAAAATCCGATAGGAACCTCTATGAGGTCGAACCCTGTTACTTACACAAAGGCATATAACACCATCCGCAGGCTGTTTGCAGCACAACCTTATGCCGAAAACAACGGACTGACGCAGGGGCATTTTTCGTTCAATCGTGCGGGAGGCCGATGTGAGGAGTGTCAGGGCGAAGGCGTCATAAGAGTGGAGATGCAATTTATGGCCGATGTGGAGATAAAGTGTGAACGATGTGGCGGAAAGCGTTTCAACGACGAAGTGTTGGAGGTGAGATACAGGGGCAAATCCATCTACGATGTGTTGGAGATGACGGTGGACGATGCTGTGGCCTTTTTTGCAGAGGACAAGGATACTATGTGTGTCAATATAGTGCAGACCTTGAAAGTGTTGCAGGAGGTCGGCTTGGGATATGTTAAGCTCGGTCAGCCTACATCCACTTTGTCGGGCGGCGAGATTCAGCGAGTGAAGCTGGCCTCGTTCCTGCTCAAAGACGACGATGCGGGTAAGACTTTGTTTATCTTCGACGAACCTACCACAGGGCTGCATATCCATGATATCAACACCCTTATGAAGGCTTTCGATGCACTCATTTCACGTGGCAATCCGGTGGTGATAGTGGAACACAATCTGGATGTGATAAAGTGTGCCGATTGGGTTGTGGACCTCGGGCCTGAGGGAGGAGCCGAAGGCGGTCGGGTTGTTTTTGAGGGAACTCCGCAGCAGTTGGCTTTGTGTGAGGAGAGTTATACGGGACGTTATATGGCCGCGAGAAACCAAGAGAAAAGATGAAAGAGGAGTTTTTCAAATATGTGCTGCCCAACGGGATAAAGGCCATTCACAAGCGTACCAAGTCGGCAGTGGTCCATTGTTCCATGATTATGAATACGGGGTCGAGGGATGAATTGAAGGGAGAGTTCGGAATGGCCCATCTGGTGGAACACACCATTTTCAAAGGTACGGAGCATCGCAGAGCCTACCATATAAATTGTCGTTTGGAAAATCTGGGAGGAGAACTTAATGCCTACACCTCAAAGGAGGAGACCGTAATTCAGGCGACGACGCTTACTGCCGACTTTTCGAAGGCTGTGGAGTTGATGTACGACATTTTGTTCCACTCCACGTTTCCCGCATCGGAGGTGGAGAAGGAGAAGGAGGTCATCTTCGACGAGATTAACATGTATAAGGATTCGCCTACGGAGCGTATTTATGACGATTTCGAGGACCTTATTTTTGCAGGGTCGTCGATGGGGCATAATATTCTGGGTAGCAAAAGTTCGCTGAATAAGTTGCATACTCCGCAGATAAAGGAGTTTATAGGTCGCACCTACAACACCGACCAGATGGTTTTCTCGGTCATCGGCAATGTTTCGGAGAAACGTTTCGTGGAGATTGTGGAGCGTTATTTCGGTACTGTGGTTGCCAATCCGCGCGGCTTTACCCGAGAGAAACCGTCGTGCGTCGAGCGTTTCGAGAGGTGTGTGTGCCACAATACTCATCAGGTGCTCAGTATAATAGGTAACAGGGCTTACGGTTTGAACGATGAGGGAAGGTTGCCTTTGTTGCTGCTGACCAACATGCTGGGCGGGCCTTCGTCCAACTCTATGCTCAATCTGTTGCTAAGGGAAAAAAATGCACTTTCGTATAATATAGAGGCCACCTACTCGCCGCTCTCCGATTGCGGCGTGTTTGCCATCTGTTTCAGTACCGACAAGGAGAAACGGAATCAATGTATGGAACTTATCAATGGTCAGCTCGACAGACTGATGAACGAACCGGTGTCGGCTCGCAAATTGGCGGTGGCCAAGAAACAGTTTTGGGGACAGTTCATGATTTCTTCGGCCAATGATGAGGGGTATATGCTGGGGGCAGGGAAGAGCTATCTGATGTTCAACTCGGTGGATACGTGTGGTGAGATTCGCGATAAGATTATGGAGGTCACGCGCGACGATATGATGAAGGCGGCACAGGAGATTTTCGGCAATATGTCAATGTTGGTTTACAGATAGAGGGTTTGGGATTATGAAAGAGTTGGATAGATATGTGGAGCGGTTTTCGGCAGCCGAGGATGAGTTGCTTGCCGAGTTGGAACATGCAACGGGCGTGACGGTGGTACAGCCCAAGATGATGTCGGGACATGTGCAGGGTAAGTTTTTGGAGATGCTTACCCGCATGATTAATCCGCGCAACATACTCGAAATAGGGACATATACGGGCTATTCGGCGCTCTGCTTTGCCGCGGGTGCCGAGGCTGGTGCCGTTGTGGATACCATTGAGGTGGAGGAGGAGCTGCATGACTTCACTGCCTCGTTTTTTGCCCGTTCGCCTCATGGGGGCAAGATAAGACAGCATACGGGCTCGGCTTTGGAGATAGCTCCGCGGCTTGGGAAGAGATTCGATTTGGTCTTTATCGATGGCGACAAACGCGAGTATCCCGATTACTACCGCATGCTTATGGGCGACGGGGCTTGGACGGAAAGCGGTGCGCTTGTGCATAGCGGCAGTTACATTCTGGCCGACAACATTTTGTGGTATGGCAAGGTGGTGGGTGATGTGAAGACCGGCGATGTGCAGACGCGGGCCATAATGGAGTTCAACGAGATGGTGGTGTCCGACCCGCGTGTGGAGAATGTGATTATCCCTCTGCGCGACGGTCTGAATCTTATCAGGGTGTTGTGAAACTCTTCCGAGGGAGTGGCTTGTTGCTCAGACAGGGGTCCGAAGTCATATTCCTGTTATTGTTCTCAGTTTTCATCAAGAAATTTTGTTTTTTTAATCTTAGTGAATAGAAAAAAGTATGAGAAAGATTTTAGTTATTCTTGTGTTCGTTGGCATGATGATGGCCTCGTGTTCTCATCGGCCCGAAACCATCATCGTACGAGGAGAGTTGAACGGTGTACCCGATAGTGCAAAAGTCAGTGTGCTCCTCGATATGGGACAATTACTTAAAGAGGTTGTGAGAGGCGATGTAATCGACGGGAAATTTGAAATAGAAATGTCGCTTGACTCGTTGAGGAAAGAGAGAGAAGATATTACATTGCCCGTTAAGATGGTTCTTCTGGGTACCGAGGCTCCCGTTATTTATGGACTGCAAAGATTCTATGCCGTTGCCGGTGTCAATGAGGTCAGAGGCGAGGGCAATATATATGAATGGAGAATAGAGAACAAAGGTACCAAACAGAAACAGTTGAATGCTTTCAACGACGCTTTGCCCGAGGAGGTGGTAGCTTGGAACAATGAGTTGAATAAAGAGTATGAGTTCAATATCCATAACCGCGAATATAATGAGAGTACACATTTGTATGACAGAATGGACGAGGCGGCCAATGCTCTCTCGAATGCAAGATTGGATGTGCTGTCGGACACCAAAAAACTCTCCGATGTGCATCTTGACATCCTGAACAAAATAGTTTTGTCGGGTTTGAAATACGATGATTTCATGGAGCCGCGTCGTGCGGAAATCGAGCAGGTGTTTGCCGCTTTCTCGCCTGAGTTGAAAGAGTCCGACTTGGGTAGGGAGGTGAGCGTCATGATAAACCCGCCCGAACTTGTAGGTGTGGGTAAAGAGATTCCGTCGGACATCGAATTGTTCGATACCGAGGGTAACAATCACACCATGGCCGAGTTCAAGGGGAGGTATGTCCTGATGGATTTTTGGAGTACTGGTTGCGGACCGTGCATCATGGCAGGACCGGAACTCAAAGAGTTGAGCGAGAATTATCCAGACCAACTTGCGGTGGTAAGTATCTCCATCGACCCTGAGTATTTGTGGAAACAGGCGTCGGTGGACCATAATATCACTTGGAACAACTTCTCGGATTATCAAGGCAGAAATATGGGATTCTGTTCCCATTTCGGATTCGACGGCATACCTTATTTCTTGGTGGTCAATCCCGAAGGCGTGGTCGTGAAAGAGGGAATGGGATATGGTAAGGGTGTCTTGAAAGCATTGGTGAGTGAGTATATAAACATGTGATAACCAATGTGAAATGACGGTGATTTGCATGCGGACGAAGAGCAAGGCTCCTCGTCCGCATGTTTTTTTGCGGGCCATATTGAACAAAGTGACGAGGATAATTACTATCTTTACGCGATTAAACTTATTTTAATTAGTAATCATAAGTCGATATGAAGAAAATAACAGGATTTATAATCACTCTCTGGGCACTCATGACGAGCCTTGTCGCAGTGGGGCAGGAGGTGGCTTGGAACTCCTCGGTAAAGCAGGTGAAGGGTGACCTATACGAAATAACCCTTACGGCAAGCATTCCGGCCGGATGGCACATGTATGACATGGGGCCCTATGAGTTGGGTGGACCCAATGCCACGTTCTTCACCTTTGAATGTGAGGACGGTGCGGCCGAACTCGTTGGCGAGGTGGAGCAACAGGATGTTCCCAAACGCAAGTATGACGAGTTTATGAAGATGGAGATTGGCTACTTCGAGGGTGTGGCAAAGTTCACCCAGCAGGTGCGCTTGTTGGCCGATGCTGCCGAGGTGAAGGTGATGGCCGAGAGCATGATTTGTAGCGACATATCGTGCATGCCTCCCTCCGAGAGCGAACTGACCGTAGCGGTGCCCGATGGGGCAAAGATGGTAGCCGAAGAGGAGAAGAGTTCGGATGCGCAGGCCGCAGGCTCGTTGTGGGGACTTATTCTCTCGGCTGTGCTTTGGGGCTTGGCGGCTCTGCTCACTCCTTGCGTGTTCCCTATGGTGCCGATGACGGTGTTGTTCT
>JAZODY010000057.1:0-6050 GCA_045597245.1 Tidjanibacter sp. | reverse complement strand
CCGGCAGACGACCCACCAACTCGGGAATAAGGCCGAAACTGCGCAGGTCTTGCGGAGTGATATACTGCATAACGTTCTTGCGGTCCACTCTGCGGGCCGACGTGCGGTTGAATCCCACGACACTCATATTGAGTCGCTGCGAAATCTTCTTGTCGATACCGTCGAAGGCACCTCCGCAGATAAACAATATATTGGCCGTATTAATCTTCTCAAACTTCTGCTCCGGATGTTTGCGTCCTCCTTCGGGCGGCACATTCACCACTGCGCCCTCCAAAATCTTCAACAGGGCCTGCTGCACTCCCTCGCCCGACACGTCGCGCGTGATGGAGGGGTTGTCGCTTTTGCGGGCAATCTTATCCACCTCGTCGATGAAAACTATTCCCTTCTCGGCCAACGCCACATTATAGTCGGCCGCCTGCAAAAGGCGCGAGAGAATGCTCTCCACATCCTCGCCCACATATCCCGCCTCGGTGAGCACCGTTGCATCCACAATGGTGAACGGCACCTTCAACAGACGGGCCACCGTACGGGCCAGCAGTGTCTTTCCCGTACCCGTTTCACCCACCATGATGATGTTGGACTTGTCTATCTCCACCTCGTCGGTCTGTTTCTCGGCACTTTCTGTTGCGAGGATTCGTTTATAATGGTTGTAAACCGCCACCGAGAGTGTCTTCTTGGCAGCATCCTGACCTATCACGTATCGGTCGAGAAAGGCCTTTATCTCGGTAGGTTTCAGCAGGTCGTCCTTAGTGATTGTTCCCTTTGTCTCGGGCTTGCGTTTGCGGGTCGTCTCTCCCAACATCTCGTGGCCGCGCTCTATGCATTGGTCACAAATGTTCACACCCTCCACTCCTCCTGCGAAGAGCATACCCACCTCCGCAGCCGTACGACCGCAGAAGGAGCAATACTCCCTGTTGGAGCGTCCGTTGTTTGTGTTCTTTGCCATGTTTCTCTCTATTCGATATCGTCTTTCTTGTTCTCTTCGTTGTGCGTGGTCGCTCTCTTCTGCTCGTCGGGTCGCACCTCCTCCTTACGGCTGCGCCTGATGAGCACGTCGTCGATAAGGCCGTAATCGCAAGCCTCCCTTGCCGTCATCCAGAAATCGCGGTCGGCATCGCGCTCAATCTTCTCTATATCCATACCCGAGTGGTGGGCAAGAATCTCATAGAGTTCCCTTTTCAACTTGCCAATCTCGCGGGCCGTAATCTCGATGTCGGAGGCCTGGCCCTCGCATCCTCCCAACGGCTGGTGAATCATCACACGCGAGTGGGGCAAAGCCTGACGCTTGCCGGCCGCACCCGCAGCCAACAATACGGCACCCATGCTGGCCGCCATACCGGTGCAGATGGTGTTCACGTCGGGTTCCACGAGCTGCATGGTGTCGTAAATGCCCAAACCGGCCGACACGCTGCCGCCCGGCGAGTTGAGATAGATGTTGATATCCTGCTCCGGAGCGGTGGTTTCGAGAAAGAGCAGCTGGGCCTGAATGATGTTTGCCACATCGTCGTTGATGGGTGCACCGAGGAAGATGATGCGGTCCATCATCAGTCGGCTGAACACATCCATGGAGGCCACGTTCAGATGGCGCTCCTCGATAATCGTGGGCGACACATAGGCATTGGTGAAAGACTTGTAGTCATGCAAGGTCATGGAGTTGATGCCGCAGTGTCCGCGTGCATATTTCTCGAATTCGTTCTTTCTCATCTTTTCTCTCAGTTTATCGTTTGTTCTCAAATCTCTTTTTCGGTTTGCCTTGTCGGGCGAATAAAGGGGATTCCCTATATATTAATAATAGGTATATCCGTCGTTCGGAGTCGGCATCCTTCGGCATGTGCGGTTGCGTTAGGACATTCAAAGGTAAACTTTTTCTTTCAACCCTCCAAACCCTGTGCCCGACCCCTTGTCTCTCCGCTATCTTTCGGCACAAAGATAATCCGCCGCGACTGTTTCTCCGTAAACTTCGCCCTGCGACTTTCGGCACAAAGATAATCAATCCCGCTGCCACAATGCGGCAAATGGCAAAACATTTCCCGCACAACAAAAAATCATCCGTCTGCCACCCGGGACTCTCACGGCAAAACCTCTTTCGCAACCCTTCCCGCCACAACATGTCATACAACCCGCTCCCCCTGCCCGACATCGCTTTGCTCCCTGCAGCCCGAGAGGACAAAAATGCGGGAGGACATCTAAGCATCCCCCCGCAAGTCTGTCGAGTCGTCGCTCCTAATTACTGGGCGTTCTTCTCCAAAATCTTCTTCAACTGGTCGATGGTCACGCTCTTCGACGACACCTTAATCAGCGGTTTCACAGCGTCGATAATCTTGTTGTCGTAAACCATTTGGAGTATTCTGTTGGCCTCCTCCTTGTTGCCCAACATACGGTTGGCGAAGTCGGTGAGCATATCCTCTGCGGGGCTCTGGATGCCATACTGAGCCAACTGCATGCCTGCCAACACTTTGGCCTCAGCCAGCAGGTCGTCGTTCTCCACCTTGATGTCGAACTTGGTGATGAAATGTTTCTGAATCACGCTCCACTTCATCATCTCTGCAAATGCGGGGAAGTCGTGCTCCACCTGCTCGGCGGTGTACTTACCCTCGTTGATGGCCACCAGCCAACGTTTCAGGAACTCCTCGGGAAGCGAGGGGTTGATTTTGTCCATCAGATATTTTCTCACGTCGCCGGCGAAGATGTTGGCACTCTCCTTTTCGAGCTCCTCGGCCAGACGCTCGTCGATGAACTTCTCGAATCCCTTCTCGTCGGTCACGTTACCCTCGGGGAAGGCAATCTTGAAGAACTCCTCGTTCAGGTCGGGCAGAGCGAACTTGCGGATGTTGTCGATTGTGAGGTTGAACTCGGGTTTCACGGCGTCGAGTTCTTCGTCTTTGAGTTTGAGTATTGCGGAGCGCTGCGCCTTGTTCTTGTAGAGTTCGTTGATGTCCACAATCATCTGGTCGCCCTTCTTCTTGCCGATGAAGGGGGCGCGCTGCTCGTCGGTGAGCGAAACAAGACCCACATAGGCATCCTCCACCTTCACCTCACCGTTGTCGAGAGTCACCGAGAGAGCCTCGTCTTTCTCCACCACCTCGGTGTCCTTCATCATGCCGAAACGATTGAGGAAGTTGGTGCGATAGCTGTCGCGCATGTCGTCGTCGGCTTTGATTTTGTAACGTGTCACTTTATCGTCGTCGGAGAGTTCCACGTTGATTTCGGGAGCCAGACCGAGTTCGAATACGAATTCGTGTTCGGTGTTGTTTTCGAAGTCGAAAGCACCCTGCTCGTCGCTGGGCATGACGTCGCCCATGAAGTCGATTTTCTCATCCTCGATATACTTGAAGCAGGCGTCGTAAGCGGCCTTGTAAGCCACCTCGGCCACCACGCCTTTGCGGTAGAGTTTGTTGATGATACCCATAGGTACCATACCGGGGCGGAAGCCGGGCATGTTGGCTTTGCGTTTATACTCGTGGAGTTTTTTGTTTACCTCGTCGATGTAGTCGGGCTCGGCTACGGTCACTTTGACGATTGCGATTTGGTTGTCGCGATTTTCTTTTACGATATTCATGAGTTATATGTTTTGTATATTGATTATTAATCACCATAAAATTCGACTGGCAAAGATACAAAAATAATCTTTACAACCGCAATACATTTTTGTTTTAATTATTCGGGCCGCCCCGAACGGGATGCGCGGTCGGAGGTCGGGCGCGGAAAATGACCACGCGAAAGGTGCGGACCGCAAGAAACTCGCAGACAAACAAAACTGACCCCGAGAAAGGTGCGGACTGCAAGGAACTCGCAGACAAACAAAACTGACCCCGAGAAAGGTGCAGACTGCAAGACAGACACAGACAAACAAAAAAGGGATGCGCGGTCGGAGGTCGGGCACGGAAACTGACCCCAAGAAAGGTACAGACCGCAAGACAGACACAGACAAACAAAAAAGGGATGCGGTCGAAGGTCGGGCGCGGAAACTGACCCCAAGAAAGGTGCAGACCGCAAAGAACTCGCAGACAAACAAAACTGACCCCAAGAAAGGTGCGGACCGCATGGGACTCGCAGACAAACAAAAAAACCGCAACTCAAAAAAGTTGCGGTTTTTTTTGTTATTCGGTCATTCACCTGTCGGCTTACGGCTCTCGGCCGTCATGCCTTGTCGGCGAACGAAGATTTACTACTGAACTGCGGGCAGAGTCCAATCGGTAATGTACACACCATTGTCCTCGGTGAAACCGGTGCGACGATAACCTACGATGTAGTAAGTCACGCCATAAGGCTCATTATCATCCGAGAAAGCAGTGTAGAACTCAATCTTGTCGCATTTTGCGCCCGAAGCCGGAGCAATAGCGCCGTCAAAAGTAATCTTACCACCCCAGACTTTCTGAGTCATTTCGTAGTAAACGTTCTCATACTCTGCACCCTCTTTACCGAAAGACAAAGTATTCACATCGCAATCAATCTTAGATTTGGTCTCCCAGAAGTTACCATCGTCGTCAATCCAAATCTTGTCAACATCGTTATCGGCAGTGTTGTAGGTAAGGAACTCTCCGGAATAGTATTCCACCCAATCAGAGCCATCAGATGCATAAATGGTGCAGATCCAGTTACCTGCCAATTTCTCGGTTGCAGTGCCGCCGGGTTCGAAATCCTCGCAAGAGGTCAAAGAAACTGCGGCAAAAATTGCCATCAAGCCATATAAAATCTTTTTCATATTCTTCCGTCGGTTTTAAATTAATTCATACTATAAGTAGTGGTGCATTTGAAACCTTCATAATATGCCCAATCCCAATTGATAACAACCTCACCGGTTGCAGGATTATAAGTAGAAGGCTCTGCATGATCTGCAATATAGTCGCCCCACGGGTCAATATCGCCACCATTCAGGATGCTGATGGTATTATCGGCGTTGAGCAGGACAAGAGCCCTAAATGCATAACCTGCACCATATCCGTAGTAATACTGATAGAATCCTGCATAGAGGTCCTGAACATAGAACAAACCTGTTGCGGGACCACTGGTTATGGTCTGAGCATAGTTATAACCGCCATATTGATTCCAGTCTCTTGCAAGACTTCCGTCTGCACGGAAGAAAGAGCAATTAGAGATAGGATAAGTACCCGAAATATCGGCGGTACCTGCGTTTGCCACGTCATATACAGCTACGGTACGCGAGATGCTGTTGGAGAAACCATCGGGGTTGGTGTAAGAGTAGGTCAAAGTGTAGAGACCCGAAGTGTTGCCACCGACGCTGCCGCCAACCACAACATCGGCACTCACATCCTCTCCGTCCAACGTGGCAGTGAAACCCGGGTCGGTGAAAGCCGAACCCACCTGATGAGCAACCAACGAGCCGCCATCAAGCTCCCAAACGGGATAATATGTCGTCTTCATGCCCTCGGCATGGTCCACCTCCTCACAAGCAGTGAAAGCAAATGCGATTGCCGTAGCCAGACAAATTATAATCTTTTTCATATCTTCAATTTAATTTATTCGGTTTAACAATCATTACTTGGCCCAGAAAATCTTATCGTTGGGCGATTTCAAATCGGGCGCGTTGCTGTTTGCGGTTGTCGAAGTGGTGGTGTAGAGCATACGGGCGGGAACGGTGTTCTTGGTGATTGCAGAGTGAGCACCATCGGGGAAGATGAGCTTACCAACCTCGTAAACACCCTCGGCAACCAACTGGCTTGCAGTAGCTGCACGACCGCTATCCTCGCTCAACTCACACCAAGTCTCGTAAATCTCGTCACCGGTCATTGCGTTGAAAGTGGGATAACCCAAACGACGCAACTCGCACCAGCTCTCCAAACCGTTGAGACCTGCCAAAGCAACCCATTTCTGAACTGCAATCAGCTCGATTGCCTTAGCCGAATCCCATGCAAACTTTGCACCCGCAGCGTAGATATCCTCCGAACCGCTTACACCATGAGTTGCAAACGAAGCATCGATGGCGGCTTTGTAGTGAGCCTCGGCCTTTGCTGCATCGGGAGCAATGGTGGTATAGTACTCGGCCAGGAAGAACTCGGTCTCGGCAACGGTAATCAGATAAACGGGGG
>JAZODY010000056.1:0-2361 GCA_045597245.1 Tidjanibacter sp. | reverse complement strand
ACGGGAGATTGGGCACAGACATTGTATGCCATGGTATTCAGGTCGATGGGCGGAAACAGAAACAAGAGTGCCTTTCTGTCGCTGGCCGACATGGTGAAATATCACATGTGCTTGAAGGAGCGGAGCTCGCTGATGGCGGTGGAGGCAATGCTCATTGGGGCGTCCGGCCTGCTTGACAGGGAGGTCTATGATGACCATATCTTGAAGTTGCACTCGGAATATCAATATCTGAAAAATAAATACGGTCTCGATACGGCCATGATGGCCGGCGAGTGGGATATGTGGCGGCTCTCTCCGGCCAATGCTCCGGTGTTGAGAATGGCTCAGGTGGCGGCATTGGTGGTGAGCGATGAGTTCGGTTTGGATGCAATGTTGGAGTGTCGCACGAGGGCCGATGTGCAGAGGTTGTTTGTTGCTGAGGCCTCGGATTATTGGGTGCGACGTTTCGGACTGCGCGAGGGCGGAGGACGTCTGGGGAGCATGAAGATGGATATCATCGGGATAAATGTGGTCGTGCCCGTAATGTTTGCTTATGGCGAATATACGGGCTGCGAGCAATTGAAGAGCAGGGCGGTGGAGTTGTTGGAGGATATTCCGGCGGAGAACAACATGATTGTACGGCGTTGGACGGGCAGGGGCGTGCCGGTGAAGAGTGCTTTCGACACTCAGGCGCTGCTGCAACTCAATAATGAATACTGCCTGAAAAATCGTTGCGAGGAGTGTAATCTGCCCAAAAAATCGTCAAAAGCGGGATGATTGACGAGAAAATGTGAATAAATCGCAAAAAATCATTACCTTTACGGATTGAAAAAACGTTGAACGAAATAAATTAATACGAGATATGGATTTGATTTCAAACATCATAAAACTGTTCTTCGGTACCAAGAGCGACAAGGACCGCAAGGAGATTGAACCCTATGTGAAGAAAATTTTGGCCGTATATCCCGCCATTGATGCCCTCTCGAACGACCAACTCAGGGCAAAGAGTGCCGAGTTGCGTAAGAGCGTGGCAGACTATATCAAGGCCGACGAGGAACGCATAGAGCAATTGAAGGGTGAGTTGGAGAGACCGGAGACTTCGCTTGACGACAAAGAGAAAATATCGAAGGAGATAGATAAACTCACGAAAGACATCGATGACAAGATTGAGGAAAAACTCGATGAAATCCTTCCCGACGCCTTTGCTGTGATGAAATCGACGGCACGTCGTTTCTCGGAGAATGATACGGTGGAGGTTACGGCAACGGATTTCGACCGCAATCTTGCAGCGGTGAAGGACTTTGTCATCATCGAAGGCGACAAGGCGGTGTATAAGACCGAGTGGGTGGCCGGCGGAAGCCCAATCAAGTGGGATATGGTACACTATGACTGCCAGCTGTTCGGTGGCGTGGTGTTGCACAAGGGAAAGATTGCCGAGATGGCTACGGGTGAGGGAAAGACGCTTGTGGCTACGTTGCCGGTTTTTCTGAATGCGTTGGCAGGAAAGGGTGTGCACGTGGTTACGGTGAACGACTATCTGGCCCGACGCGACTCGGAGTGGATGGGACGGATGTATCAGTTTCATGGCTTGTCGGTGGATTGTATCGACAATCATCAGCCCAACTCGGAGGCTCGCCGCAAGGCTTACATGGCCAACATCACGTTCGGAACGAACAACGAATTCGGTTTCGACTATCTGCGTGACAACATGTCGATTCAGGCTGAGGATTTGGTGCAGAAGAAGCATCACTTCGCCATTGTCGATGAGGTGGACTCGGTGTTGATTGACGACGCCCGTACACCGTTGATTATCTCCGGTCCCGTGCCTAAGGGCGACGACCAATTGTTCAATGAGTATCGTGACAGCATAGAGCGTCTTTACAACTCGCAGCGCAGTATGGTTACCGACCTGCTCAATAAGGCCCGCACACTCATTACGCAGGGTAATACGGAGGAGGGAGGCAGGCTGTTGCTCAGAGCCCACAAGGGATTGCCCAAGAATAAGACACTGATTAAATATCTGAGCGAACAGGGTGTGAAGGTGCTTTTGCAGAAGACGGAGGCCGTCTATATGCAGAATCACAACGAACGCATGCCGGAGATTACGGATGAACTCTATTTTGTTATCGACGAAAAACTCAATACTGTCGAACTTACAGATAAGGGACATGATTTCCTCTCGGGCCTGATGGGGGAGGACAATTTCTTCGTGTTGCCCAACATCGGCGAGCAGGTGGCGGAGATTGAGCGCAGCGGTGCAAGTGCCGAGGAGAAGTCGATGAGAAAGGATGAACTGATTGGTGAGTATGCCATCAAGTCGGAAAGGGTGCATACGGTGAACCAGCTGTTGAAGGCATACAGCATGTTCGAGAAGGATGTGGA
>JAZODY010000055.1:0-16398 GCA_045597245.1 Tidjanibacter sp. | reverse complement strand
TTTACAACCAAAAAATACCCCAAAACGCACAAAAAGCTACCTCCCCAAAAAACAAAGAAAACCTGCCTAATAAAACTTGTTAGACAGGCTCTTTTTTGTTGATACAAAGAAAACGGACGGCTCAAATTTGAGCCGCCCGTTATTTATGTTATTGCGCGACGGGGGCCGAAAGCTCAGCCTCGCCTTTCAGGTGTTCCATTGCCAGATAATGAAGTTTATCCACCACCTCTCTATACTGAGGGTCATGTACCAGATTATTCAACTCATGCGGGTCGTTCTTCGGGTCGATGAGGAAGGCCCCCGCTCCGATTCCGAAAAACTCGGCATAGTGCCACTCCTCGGTTCTCACCGAGATACCCGTAACACCCTTTCCGTGCTCATTCCATACCGAGAACGCAGGTTTGTCCCACTCCGCTTCGGGGTCGTTGAGCAACGGCACAAGACTGTCGCCATCCACCCCCTCGGGGAACTCCAATCCACACAACTCGGCCAGCGTGGGATACATATCAATCAGTTCCACGGGACGGAATGAAGTCTGTCCGTTGTTCTCATTGCGGGGGTCCACAATAATCAGCGGCACGCGCACACCCTGCTCCCAGAGCGAGCCGGCTTTCGACCATTTGCCCTTCTCGCCCAACTGATAACCGTGGTCGCTCCAGAAAACGATGATGGTGTTCTCGCGCAGTCCCTGACGGTCAAGCTCCTCCAACACACGGCCTACATTCCAATCGACAAAACTGATACATGCCAGATAGGCCTTAATCATATCTTTTGCCTGCTCCGGAGTTGCGGGACGACTAATGAACAAGTCAGCCGTATTTTCGCGAATGGCACCACCCGGGAAGTTGCGCGGAACCATGGGCATGGATGCAAAATCGGGTGGCAGAGTGATATCGGCCGAGTCATAAAGGTCGAAAAACTCCTTAGGAGCAATCAGCGGAGAGTGGGGCTTGGAGAAACCGCAGGCAATGAAGAACGGTTGGTCCAAATCCTTAGCTCGTTTGATATACTCAATGGCTCTCTCGGCCGAACGTGAATCGCCATGATTGACGGCCTCCTCGCCCTCAACTGCCAGCCAGCGGTCGGAGTGAGCCGCCTGCATCTTGTCGGCCATGGTCATCATGGCCACATGAGCACGGTGTTGCTCGATGCTGACATAGGAGGGAGGTGCAAGATTGACCGGATTGTCCGAACGACGTTTTTCGCCACCTTCATCCCATGCCTCGGTATCGTCGAATCCCCCATGAAAAATCTTACCCGTTCTCCATGTCACATAACCGCGATTCTTAAAATACATCGGCAGGCTCTCCCACTCCGGATATGTTGCCCCGAACCACTCTCCGTTACCGTAAAGATGGCTGGTGGTGGGATAGCGACCCGACAAAAGCGACGAACGCGACGGGCCAGAAAGGGGGTATTGACAATAAGCCCTGTCGAAACGGATGCCCTGCGAGGCAAGTTTGTCGATATTGGGTGTGTGTACCACCGGATTGCCATAAATGCTCAGGTCGGTACGCATGTCGTCCGACGCAATGAAGAGCACGTTCATCGGTCGTTCCTTATCCTTCTTTGATTTCTTGGCCTCGGCATCGGTCTCTCCCGCCAAGAGAGGCACGGCGGCGAGGCACAAAGACGACGCCGTCAGCGACAACGGTCGCAGAAAATCATATCTGTTTTTCATTCTTTTTCTCTTTTCTGGTTTACTAATTATGTCTCTCTAATGACCATCTGTACAGACAGAGGTGTATGATGGTATTTATCTGCCCTCATGCACCTCGTCCTACAAACAATCTCCCCTCCGTGTCGGCACATCACACCGCACCGACACGGGATGGAGATAATATTATCATATTAGTTGGCAGCAAGCTCCAAACGAACATAGTCGTAGAGCAAACCGTTATTAACCGAACCCTCCGGAACGATGAGTGTGAGGGTGTTGCGTCCCTCCTGCATCATCGAGGCATCGAACTCGCACTCGCGCTCATACCAGATGGCCTGCGAGCCGTGACGCGAAATCACACCGTCGCTGCGACGCAATGCCACTCTGCCTGCCTCTTTACCATTGACAGCCACATCCACATGAGTGGTGGCGGTTCCGTTGATGGCCAGACGCAAAGTAGCCTTGCCGGTGGGAGCCTTATCCAAATCGAAGATGATGTCGTAAGGCGTAGCCTCGCCACTAGCCATCACTCCGAAGAAAGGATTTGCCTGTGCATTTAAATCCTTTGTATGAGGAATGTGCATATAGAACCAATCCTGTGCGGGGTCGCTCTCTCCGATTACGAAATCCACATCATTGGGGAAAAGTTTGGGATACTCCAAAGGAATCTCGGGAATGCGGTGTCCCTCCGACCTTCTGAACTCTTTGGCAGTGCGGTTGGCCACACCTACTTCCCACAGCTGCTCGCCCTTGCGAACAGGCTCCCAAGTGAGAGTGCCCAAATCGAGAGGCTGGCCTGCCTCAACAACAATGTCGGTTTTCAGATATTCGCCCAACACACCGTCGGTGAACGCATAGAGCGAATATTTGCCCGGGCGTACGTCCTCAATGGCAAACGAGCCGTCGGCATTACCGATAGTCCAGAACTGGTAGTTCTTTGCGTCGCGCTGCCAATTAATCTCGTCGTTATAAACTTCGCCATTGTAACCATACTCAACCAAAGTATATGCAGGAGCGGTAAGACCCACGTTCAGGTTTACGAAATCGCCCTGCACATAGGGGTCATTAAGATTGAATTTACCGCTTACGACAACACGCTCCTTAGCAGTGGGATAGCTCACGCCCTCAACCCACTCATAGGGCCACTTTGCAGCCTCCTCCACAGCCTTAGCCTTAGCATCGGCATACATGGCCTCGGGGCTGTCGCCGCTATTGACATAAATCATGAACGGGCCGACAACCTTCGACCACTCTTCTCCCTCGTCCACCGAGAGAACCGAACCGCCATAGTGGCTGCTACGCCAATAATTGAGCATGCAGGCTGCTGCCTCGCGGTTGGTATCGCGGTGACCCATGAACTCCACCTTGGTGGGACCGCCACTCATGTACTCCATGGAGGCGTTGATGGTGAAGATACCGATATTCTCGGTGGTACTCGACCAACCGAATGCACGGTTGGCAGACTGCAATGCGGTATAGACATATTTGTCACCTGCGTAATAGTCCTTCGGATAGTGGAAATTAACATTATCGTCCACGCTAATCCAATCGAACATGGGAGCCAACTTGGCACAGAAACGAGCCTCACCGATAGCGGTGGTGGGATAGTCGGCCGGATGGGTGAAGGTACAATAGGTATAGACACCGCTGGCACCCTTTTCGAGCGTGTAACGGATGTCGATGTCGGCAGCAAACTGGCCTTCGGGCGAAGCACCGGGACCGGTACCCATTTTACGTCCCTTTGAGATACCCTTGATTGAAATCTCGGCACGTTTACCAAAGTTCTTCTTGGGGTCGATGGTTACGGTTGCAATGGCGTCGCCCGAATTGAGGGGACCCATGGCGTCGTGCGACCAGAAACCATACTGATGGTCTGTCATACCGCGGTTAAGACCGTTGGGGTTTGCTCCCGGGGGGTCTTTCTCCAAATCGGGTTGCCCGTCCTCGGTGAGTATCGTGGCCAGCAGCTCTTTACCCTGATGGCGTACCGATACAAGGTCGCCGGATGACTTGGCCACCATGATGCTGACAATTCCATTGTCAAGAGTGTAGGTCTGGTCCGTCTCGGTGATGGTAACACCGTTCTTTGAACACGAAGTACAGAGTGCCATCGTTGCGATGCATAGCCCTGCGATGCAATAGAATAATTTTTTCATCTCGTTAGTTGTTTAATTTGTAATTAAATAGATTGGTTGTATTATCTTTTGTCTCTTCTCTTTTTCACTCCTCGCCCATGTTACTCGGCCTGTTTCAGCCACTCTATTATACGGTCCTGAGTGGCAGCCGGCATACGACCGTAGTCATAGGGTTCCATGAGTGTCAATCGGTCGGCCGCCCCATGCAGCTCAAACACCTCTCCTGCTCGCTCCACCGCCTCGCGCACTGCTGCGGGGTCGGCATCGCGGTCCATCGTATTCTGCACCACCAACACGCTGCGCGGAGCCACGAGTGCAATCAAATCGTCGTAGTCGTAGGGCACGCGTTCCTGATGCTCGGCATAGAATCCAAGACGTGGCATAAGACCATATATATGACTGTAACGGGTCATGCCGCTCAATCCGTTCTCCACCTTATCGGCACGCAACGGAGTGAATCCGCACACCGAAATCACTCTGTCGATACGCTCGTCAAGCGCGGCGGCATACAATCCCACCGAGCCGCCCAGCGTGAATCCCAGCACCGAGATATTGTCGCCGTCCACCATCTTCTCATTCTGCAACGCGGTGATTGCATCCTGCACATCGGTCACCATTCGACCCATACGCGACCAATGGGGGTAGCGCTCATAGAAGGTTGCCGACTCTCCGGTACGCATTCCATGCCCCGTCTGGTCGAATGCAAGCACCGCAAATCCGGCTTTGGTGAGGGCCAGAATAGGATGGAGGTCCTGACGATAGACCCACATGTAACCCAGCGGATAGTGGTGGCCATGCAACCAAATCACCACGGGAAGACGCTCTTCCTCGGTCGTTCCGGCCGGATAATAGAGGTCGCCCGTCACATTGTCCGGACCGAAGCTCACCCTGCGCGAGGCAACCTCGTTCTTCTCGGGTTCCAACCAACCGAACTCCAATCCGCCTCTGCTGATAACCCATGAATGAACATCGGGAGCCAGCTGACCCGGATTGCCCGAAGTTCCTTTGGCCACCTCGGTGGGACCCGGGCGACGGAACATGAATCGGAATCCTCCCGCACTCTCCGTCGAAGGCGGAAGAACGGCCGGAGCATCGCCCAGCATATAGTTCACCGCACTCTTTATCTCCTGCGACTTCTCGCTCCACTGTTTCATCGACTTGGCTATCGGTTGTTTGGCATCATACTCGGGAGTGTCGGTGGCTACAATTCTCTCTCCCGAAGCGGCTCTCCACTGCTCGTAACTCCACGGGAAGACAAAATCGTATTTCCACTCCTTGTCGGTACGGCCGAAGACGATGTCGAGAAAGTCCACACAAGCGTCTTGGTCGTTGCTGCCATGAAAGCCCGGGACACGCATCAATTGCAGATTCTGCGGCTTGCCAAAGCGTTCATAGACACGCAAGGCATCGTAATAGGTCTGCTCCATGGCCCAACCGTTGGCAACCTCGTCGTTGTAGCCCCACTCCATGAGCACCGCACGCGGAGCCACCAAAGCCAACAACAGATTGGCATCCACAGGCAATCGGTCCTCCTTGCCGGCAAAATATCTCAAACGGGGCACAAGCCAATCGGGAAACATTCTCGTGGTGGTCTCAATACTTTCGCCACCACCACGCTCGCCCGACATACGCCACGGCACAACACCACCAACACCCGTACTTCCGGCCACCAAAGCCGAGATACGCTCGTCGAGGGCTGCGGCAATCAGTGCCATCTTTCCGTCACGCGAGTAACCGAACATGGCTATCTGCTCATCGTTCACCTCGGGCAGCGACACCAGATAGTCTATCACCACCTGAGCCATCCACGCCCTGCGGGGCAACTTGGCAAAGTCGTAATCGGGATAGAGTTCCACGAGTTGGGCGGCATCATCCATAAAGTCGCCACCTGCATATCCGGCCGAAATATAGCCTCTGCGCAACACCGTATTGCCCCAGCCTGCCAGACTCGGAGCCAACAGCACCGGATATTTTTCTCCCTCTTTACCGCAAGGGATAACCACTCTCACCCTCACACTCGCTTTATTCTCCGGTCCGAACCACAGTTTCACGTTGCGCACAATATATTCGCCGCTCTGTGTCTCATCCAACACCTCCACACGTCCAATCTCCGGCTTGGCAGGGAACGTTCCGGTTACATATTTCTCAAAAAGCGCCATGATTTCGGCTCTTCGCTCGGCCCATGCCTGCTCGCCATCACCCACCGGACGACCGTCGAGAAAGGTGAACGGGTCGGGCAACAAGTTATTCTTTGGCAGAGCGTCGAAATCGGGCGGCAGTTCGCCGCTCTTCTGCTGCCATGCGTCCCATTCGGCCACACGCGGCATATTTTCCTGCATCCATTTCAGATAGTCGGCTCTCTCCCGCTCTGTCATTGCCGAGAGCGAAAGCGCGACGGTGCAAAAAAGCACCAGCAGAGAAACAACTCTTTTCTTCATATCTTTTCTCTTTTTTTTCGTGACAAAAATTATCTTTTCTTCTCCCTCATACATCTTTTTTGCAGACGAAAACCGACTCTGTTTCAATCACATTTTTCCATCTCACAAATCATAATAAGGGATTTTTGCATGATGGCCGCTCTATTTCAACACCTTGATGCCTTTCGGCGCATTCACTTCGGTGTCAATCGTACCGTCAGCCTTACGCGTGTGTTTGATTGATATGACCCCCTTAGGTGTGGGATAGGTTCCCTCCACCCATTCCAAGTCGCCCAAATGAGGCTCTATCTTCACCACCGAGCAACCCGCATCCATCACCTTCACACCCAGCACATGCTCAGACATCCAAGCCGCCGGACCCGATGACCAGCCGTGGCAGAAACTGTGACGATAGCCCGGATAACAATAGGCTCCGAAGTCGCCATGAATATCCTTCTTTCCCTCCGGAGTGAGTTCGTCGAGCGGAGCAGCATTTTCAAGCCACTCCATATTGAAATCCTCCCAGAACGAAGTGGCACCCATGTCGAGCATGGCACCCCAATACTGGCTGATAATATCCATTGCGGTCTGATACTCTCCCGCCTGTGCCAGCGCCTGCAACATATAATAGCCGTAGAAGGTGGAGAATCCCTTCGGACCGCCCACTTTCAATACTTCATCGGCAGCTTTCTGAGGCTCCATGACACCGCCGATGGCCATAAGTGCGGCCGCCTGTTTCAGGTCGTTATGCGGCAACACCTTACGATTGAGCCGCTCTCGTGCATCGGCCGCCTGTTTTGCCACCTCGGGCTCACCCAATATGTTGCAAAGTTTCTCGGCATCGGCCAACGACCACGACAACAAACCTCTGTAACCAGCCTCCACTCCTTTGGGATTGCCGCTTGAAGGCCAATCCAAGAAACGCGAGAAGGAGAGATTCTCGTTTCCCTCGGCGTCAATCTTGCCATCAATCTGGGCAATGAGCCCCACTATATAGTCGCGATGTTTTTTCAGGAAATCAATGTCGCCATTCTGCATATACCAATCGTAGTGAATAATAAGATACCACATCGAATAGGCACTCATGCCGTTCATCCAACCGGGGAGCGGATATTGCTCACATGCCAAATCCAAAGATTTGGGAACGACCTCGTTATATCCGAACACTTTGGCAATGGTGGCCACCTCGGGATGCATGTCGCCCAACCACACCAGACGGTCGCGCTTGATTCCGTCCCACAGATACTCCTGCATGTTGAGATGCACCGTATATGCCGCCGTAAGCCATATCTGGTTAAGGCGCTCGTTACTCGATTTGAAGGAACCCAGATAGGGAATGTCCCTATAACGCAACACGGCTCTCGCCTCTTTAAGACGGATGGTGGTCTGGGGTTGCAACAAGTCGATACGCACGAAACGGAATCCCGTATTGCCAATCTCGAAAAGTCCCTCGCGCGGAATCTCCACCACAATGTCGCGTTTTGCATGGTCGTCGGTCGAGTAACCCACCTTCCAATCATAGTTGATGGTCTGGCTGTTCACCTCGCCCACCGACTCACCGAAACGGATGCGCACCAGCGACGGCTCGCGTCTTGTGGAGGTGCCCATCACCAACTGCAATCCGCCATGCAGTTCACGACCGTAGTCGAGAATGATGGAGGCCGTCTCGTTGGCGGTGCTGGTGAGCATACACATCGGACGCCCGCCCATCACCGACTGGCTGACACCCGCTTCGAGAAGCATCTCGGAATTGGTTATCAATGAGCCGTCGGCTCCGTCGTGCATCCACACGATGCGTTGGGGAGAGATATAGGCTCTCGTCAGTTCGTCTTTCTGGATTTTGCCCTCATAGGAGGTGCCGAATACAGGCGGTATGTCCGCCGAAGCTCCAATCGTGCACAGCGTGGCCAACACGACGGAAAGTAGAATTTTGTTCTTCATGATTCAATTAGGCCTGAGTTTATGGTTTTTGGTTATTCTGTCCGTTTCATCCGATTCTCATGGTCGAGCACCATTTAATCTTCAAAACACAACATGGTCGCATTTTCACAAATATACTACAATTTAGGGATTTTATTCACAGCCTCGCGTTTTTTTTCATCCACTATTCGCGCATAAACCTGTGTGGTTTTCAATTCGCGATGTCCCAGCAGTTTCGACACCGTATAAATTTCCGTTCCGAGCGAAAGTTGCAGAACGGCAAAGGTGTGGCGCGCACAATGGAATGTAATGTGTTTCATTATTCCGGCTTCGATGCACCAATCCATGAGTGCCGTATTGTACCACGCCGAGTACTTCAACCCCTCGAAGACTCTATCGTCGTGCCGACCGCGCTTTCCCATGAACTTCATGGCCTGCTCGGTTATATACATATATTCCAATCCGCGCGTCTTCTTCTGGCGAAAAACAATCTTCACTCCGTTCTCATATTGCTGAACCTCGCCCCACGTGAGTTTGTCCACATCGCTCCATCTCATACCCGTAAGGCATGAAAAGAGAAAGGCGCGTTTCAACACCGGATAACGACACTCCGTCTTGACAAGGCGTTGCAGCTCCTCGAAGGAGAGATACTCGCGGTGGGTGTCCTCGATGTAAATAGGTTTCACCGAGGCCGCCGGCGACAACGACAATATACCGTCCTCCACAGCACGATTCATGGCCGCCTTGAATTTGAGGAAATAGCTGTTCTGACTGCTCGACGACAACGGCACCCCGCACTTGGTTTTCGCTTTGGTGGCCAACCACCCCTTGAATCCCTCCACAAACTGTCTGTCCACCATCTCGAAAGTGGTGTCATAGCCCGCATATCCAACCAGATGTTTAAGCATTCCCTTCCAATTCCCCCAATTTCCGGGTGAGTCTCGACGCGACTCTATCAGTGCCTCCACATACTCCACCAAATTACAACGCGCACTCTCCCTGAACGAGAATCCATACTGTCTGTTCTGGCGTTCGAGCAGTCGTTTGGCCCTCACCTGCTCTGCCATTTCAAGATTTACGCGGTTGTGTTCCCGCTCGATTTTGGTGTGGGGATTGGAGTAGAGAAAATAGCGCAATGTCTCATACCTGCGGATGGGTCTTATTCCTCCGTTCGCAGTCTGTTTATAGCCCATGTAGTACTCCAACACCAACGAAATACGCCCTGTCTTCAAGGGACGTTTTACAAGTTTTACCTCCATGTCTGTGTAGTTTTGAACGTTTTAGAACAAATTTACACAATAGTCTCAAAATAGCCTTAATCAACAAGCAAATATGTGGCAAATTATTGGCCTTTTTGCCATTCATTTTTTTCGCTCGAATCACACCTCTGTCATATATGGCAGTAAATCTGCTTATTACAAACAGACACGATAATTTTGGGGTTTACTTTACTTTCTATTTCAAAAATAGAATAAAACAAAAAGACCAAATAATGTTCTATTTGGTTCACAACAACAAAATCATGTGATTTCCAATATGTTGTAAGGCACAATAGGGCGTTTATGATTTTTCGGTCTTGAAGTTATGATGGTTGCATGCTGAAAAAACACAGCAAAATTTTCTGCGGTCGGTATGATTTCACTCCGATACCGACCGCGGAATTAATAAGAAAACAACCATTGGAGAGACAAACAGAATAAAATTACTCCTAAGCTACAGATAAAAAGAATGTGTAACAAATTAAAAACCGAGAAAAACCGCAGAGAGTAAAGAGCAGCCCACTGATTAAAATCAGGACCTGGATGCATGTCGGGAGAGTGTATCCAAGCGGGTTTGTCCGAAAGCGTCAAGCCCCGCATCAAACCCTAAAAGTAAATTTAAAAACCAATTTTTTATTTATGATGAAATCTTTATTAAATCTTAAAAAGTGCTTTGCAGCCGCTGTTGCATTGGTATTTGCCGGCAGCGTTATGGCTCAGAGCATTACTGTTACCGGAACAGTGAAAGACACCTCGGGCGAGGCGTTGATGGGTGTTACGGTAATCGTTGACGGAACCACCACCGGTACGGCCACCGGCATAGACGGTACGTATTCAATCCGCGTTCCGAATTCATCGGCAGTCCTCCGTTACAGCTACATGGGTTATGCAGAGCAGACCATCACGGTAGGCAGCCAAACCAAAATCGACGTTGTGCTGGCCGAGGACGCCACCGCAATGGAGGACGTAATCGTGATTGGTTACGGTACGATTAAGAAGAGCGACCTGACGGGTGCTGTGAGCCACGTGGGTGCCTCCGACATCAAGGAGCGTCCCGTAAGCGATGCATTGCAGGCCATGCAGGGTAAGGTTCCGGGAGTGGATATCACTTCGAGCATGCGTCCCGGCGAGCTCGGTACCGTACGTATCCGCGGTACCCGTTCGAAGAACGCATCGAACGACCCGTTGTATGTGGTTGATGGTATGCCGTTGAGCGCAGGAAGCATGACCGACCTGAACCCGAACGACATCGAGTCCATCGACATCTTGAAGGACGCTTCGGCAACCGCCATCTACGGTTCGCGTGGTGCCAACGGTGTCATCCTCATCACCACCAAGAAAGGTGAGACCGGTCGTGTTTCGGTTAATTACGACGGTTCGCTGGCTCTCGGTTGGTCGAAATCCGTTGCCGATTGGGCCACCAGCGGCGAGTTGGCACAGAGAAGCAAATATTCGGCATACGCAGCAAGCCAGTTCATAGGCAAGGGTGCTCGTTTCGAGCAGTACACCAAAGGTCAGTATAACTCGCCTCGTTACCATGCAGATGGCAACTACGGTTATTCTGCTCCTGACCCCTACTACGACTATGAGGGTTGGTTGGCATATCCGTGGATGCATCCGGTAGTGGCATCTGCTTATAAATATGAGGCCTTGACCGATGCCGACGGCAACTACTATATCGATATGGCAAGCCCCGTATTGGTTCCGGGTACCGACTACCTCGGTGCCGAGGTTTCGGGCGGTGTTCCCGTATGGACTCCCGAGAATATGTATGACCACGACTGGACCAAAGACGTTACCCGCATGGGTGTGACCATGAACCACCAGATTTCAATCTCGGGCGGTACCGAGAAGGCCCGCATCTACGCTTCGGCAGCCGTATTGAGCGACGAACCTATGCAGATTGACCAGGATTATCGTCGTTTCACGTTCAACATGAACGGAGAGGTGAAGGCCAACTGGTTCACGATGGGTATGTCGAACAACGTAACTTATGCGATTCGTAACTACGGTACTTTCGATGCCAACAACGTATCGCAGGACTATACCAATAACAAGGATATTTATGGTACAGCATTGAGTATCGGCCGTACCATTCCCGCCTACTATCTGGACTACATCGTAGAGGATGGTTATGTTGTAGGAGTGGAGGAGAGCGACAGACTTCTCGACCTCGACTACAAAGAGTTGGGTGAAGGCGCTCCGGGTATGAACAACCTGTTGGTAAACAAAGATGAGGGTATCAACGAGTATCGTACTTGGTCGGCAATGAACTCGACCTATATTGAGATTAACATTCTTCCGTGGCTGAAATGGCGCACCAACTTCGGTGGTCAGTATCGTCACAACCGTACCGGTTCGTTCATGACCTCGAACTATAAGAACCCTCTTGGTACACGTGTAACTTACTATGAGCCTTCGACTGCTTATTACAGAAAGAACACCTCGATGTCGTGGACTTTGGAGAACCTGCTCTACATCAACAAGACTTGGGGCAAACACGACTTCGGCGCAACCCTCTTGCAGTCGGCCGAGGAGTCGGAGAGCGAGAGCATCTACACTCGCGCATATAATATTGTGTTCGATTCGGCTAAGTGGTATGATTTGGCCAGCAACGCGAACGGTGTTGTTAGCGACTATGGTAGCACCTACACCAAGACCCGTCTTGCCTCCTACATGGCACGTTTGAACTACACCTTCGACGACAAGTACCTCATCACCCTGACCGGTCGTTGGGACGGTGCATCGGTATTGGCAGAGGGTAACAAGTGGGACTTCTTCCCCTCGGTATCGGTAGCATGGCGTATCGACCAAGAGAACTTCATGAAGAGTCAGGATTTGTTCAGCCAGTTGAAACTCCGCTTCGGTTACGGTGAGACCGGTAACTCGTCGGTGAGCGCATACAGCACCACCGGTTCGTTGGCACAGGTTAATACCGTATTCGGCAGTGGCGTTCAGAGCGCAGTTAAGTCTGAGATTATGCCTAACGCCCTGCTGGGTTGGGAGAAGACCGGTCAGTACAACATCGGTTTGGACTTCGGTTTCCTGAACAACCGCATCAGCGGTAGCATCGAGGCCTATCGTGCCGACACTCGCGACCTGCTCATGAACAAGACTCTGCCCACCCTCACAGGTTATCCTTCGGTGCAGTCTAACATCGGTAAGACCCGCAACACCGGTGTCGAGGTGGCATTGACCACTCGCAACATCGAGAAGAAAGACTTCTCTTGGACCACCACCATCAGCTGGGGTCTGAACCGCGACCAAGTTGTTGAGACTCTCTTCGGTAAAGAGGACGACCCGAGCCAGAACATGTATGTGGGTGAGTCGTTGAGAACCGTTCGTGGTTTGCAATACGACCGCACTCTGAGCACCAGCGACGAGGATGCCCGCCTGATTGCAATCTATTTTGCAGCAAATCAGATTCGTCTGATGCCCGGTAAAGGTTTGTTCGTAGACCAAGACCTCTTGGAGGTAACTCCCGAGACTCAGTCGAAATTGCAGGACCAGATTGATAAGTATGGTACCAAGACCATCGATTTCGAATACATCAACAACGCCGGTGAGACCATCAGCGAGACTCTTACCTATGTAGACAACGGTTTCGGTATTGCCGACAGCAACAACTCTTCCGATAAGACCGACGTTAAGACCCTCGGAACTTTCAGTCCGAAGTGGCAGGGTGGTTTGAACAACACGTTCACCTACAAGAACTGGTCGTTGAACTTCTATCTCTACGCTCGTTTCGGTAACATCTATCGTGGTGCCGGTTCTTACCTGAGCAGCTTGAAACCCAACTATGACGACTATTGGAGAATCGACAATCAGGGTGACGACAAGTACTCGATTATCTATTCGAGCGGTGATACCAGCTACTCCGATTGGAATGGCCAGCGTTTCAATATTCCCGCACGTACCGTATCGGTTCGTAACATAGCCGTTTCTTACAACTTCCCGAAGAGCGTCTTGAACAAGCTGAAAATCAACAGCGGTCAGATTTACACTCAGATATTGAATCCGTTCACGTTCAGCAACCTGAACAAGTACGGTATCAACGGTGACGATACCAAAGGTTGGGATGACATCTACTCGAAGGGTGGTTCTAACAACACCATGGTTTATCAGAGCTGGGTTATCGGTCTGCGTATCGGTTTCTAATGTTAAACAAGTAAAAGAGACAAAAAATATATGAAAAAGTTATTATATTCAATATTGGCTGCCGCAACCGTAGCTTTCTCCGCATCGTCGTGTACCAACGACTTCTTGGAGGAGGAGATGGTGGCCACCATCACGCAGCAGTACTATGAGACCGAGGCAGGTCTTGACGCTCTGGTTGTCGGTATGTATGACTATATGCGTTATTTCTTCCACACCCATGACAATGCTTCGGGTATGTGGGAATCTTTGAACGATACCGGAGCTGACACCAACCAGTATCTTGCAACTGCTTTCTCGCCTGTTACCGGTGGCAGCTCGGCACAGGGTATCATGGAGAACGACGCAGGTAACTATCCCGGCCGTTGGGGTGTTTATCCCATGTACAACGACGCCTTGACCATTCTCGAGATTCTTGAAGAGAAAGGCGAGTCGCTCGGTGGCAACTACGCCGACGAGGCTTATCGCAACAAGCAGAAAGCTACCGCAATGTTCGCAAAGGACTATGCAATGCGTTATCTGGCCTGCTTGCAGGGCGACCCTTATGTTCCCCAGAAGAGAACGGTTTCCGATAATGGTATTTACTATGCTCCCCGCAGCACCTCTGAGAGTGTTTGGCAGATGTTCATCGACGATATGGAGTTCGCTTATGAATGGCTCCCCGATGCAAGTGCCTACACCGGAACGTTGCGCAACGAGTATCTTACCAAAGGTGCCGCCGCGTTCTTCCTTGCTCACCTCTATTTCGAAAGAGCAATGGGTAACAAATATGCAAGTCTGCGTAATGCCGACGGTACGTTCAAGAAAGATGCTGCCAGCGCATTCGGTATGCTCTACAAGGGTGGCGACTACGAGGATGACCTTGCGAGCGCAATTTATTGGGCAACCAAAGTTATCGACGACCCCAACTACGACTTGGAGGATGACTTCAATGTACACTGCGAGAACATCAGCGGCAACTATACCGACGAGGAGAGCCGCGAGATTGTTTGGGCCATGGCCGCCGACCCCGCTTTCGAGGGTGAGAAGAACGCAAACGGTCAGATGGGATGGCGTATGACATTCTACTATGGTCGTTACACCGGTGCTCAGTGGGGCTTGCAGAGCGACGTTTGGACCTATGGTACCCACAAGGGTAAAACAGGTCTGGGTACTTGGGGCTACGACGTATTCACCGACAAGATTAATGACGCTCGTTACGACAAGACTTTCTACACCACTCTGTATCCTATGACGCCCAGCAGCGCAAGAGGTGTGGATAATGTTTATGCCGACGACACCAATGCGGCAGACAACGGCGGTATGACTTGGCAGAAGAACCTCAATCCTTTCGAGGGCGAGGATGCTACCAAGACGAATAAATATGTTGATTGGTTCAATGCCAACAAGGCTACCTTCTTCGGTCCCAACGCTCCCTACGACGAGCGTCTGACGGCAGTGGTGAGCGGTGGAACACCCGCCCCCGACTACACTACCACCACCGACAAGATGATTAAGGGTGGAGAGCCCAGCTTGGTGATGATTGCCAACGACCGCGAGCACGCCATCGATGCCGACCTCTGCCACAGCATGCCGTTTGTGGTATCGGCTTTCTGGTGCTACTATGAGAGCGACGTAAACAACAACTCTCAAATTGATATTGTAGATACTCGTGATAGTGCAAAAGATAGCGAGAGACGTTACTATCATGGTCAGGTTAGCAAGAGCGTAATGTCAGGTAATTCCACTTATGGCCCCGGTCAGGGTGCTACCACTTCGGGTCTGCCCTTCATCAAGAAGTATATCGACCCCGACCGCGCCACCGTTCGTGGCGAGACCTCTTCGCGTAACATCACCGTATTCCGTCTGGCCGACATGTACCTGCTCCGCGCATGGGCAAACGGTCTGAGCGGCAACATGACCGATGCTATCGACGACATCAATGTTCTCCGTGCACGCGCAGCCTTTAAGGTAGGCGAGACCCGCTCTTTGGCAGTTGCTCAGTTCGCCGATTACTACAACCACGGCGAGGACCTGACCGCAACCGAGAAACAGTGGCCCTACACCGTAGAGGCTGATACCTATGACCGTATCAAGGTTTCTGCCGACTACTGGACCCCGGGTACTCCCGAGTTCGAGGGTGAGAAATATCCTCAGTATTTGAGCGCAGACATCACCGGTCGCGACGGTGGTTCGGTTGCCAAAGACCCCATGAACGGATATTTCGACAATGCAGAGGACTTCTATTTCAGCAACTTCATGATTAACGAGTATTGCCGTGAGATGTTGGGCGAGCCGGTTATGTTGTTCATTCAGCACAATGTAGGTCTGCGTTACGCTCGTCTGATGCGTCACCGACAGCGTGGTTCTTACATCGACTCTTATGGAGCAGGAAGCGAGAATCTCTGGCCGAAACCCGCTTACAACTATGTTGGTAGCGACCAGCGTGCTAACGGTTACTCTCAGGGTTACTTGAAGCCTCATTACATGTGGCAACCTGTAACTGTTTCTTATCTGGACAAATTGACTGACGAGAACGGAAATCCGCTCACTCAGGAGATGCGCGATGCTTACCAAAACCCTGGATATGAGGAGTAATAATAATCATTAATCCTTTTAGAGGCGGTGTTACCGAGAGGTATCCCGCCTCTTTTTTTATAATTCTCACTTATATGGCAGACAGTGTTGCAGGAGAAATGTGTTTTTTCTTCCCAAAAATGGAGAAAAAGAATATCGCAATACGGCTTATCTATAATAGAATCAGTCCTAAATTCATGTCATTTTTCGGCCTTCGGTATTCCCGACAGACATTATTCATGGCGGTCTGCGGTTGCGTAAGCGGCGTATCATTCTCAGATTCAGCGGAGTACTCA
>JAZODY010000054.1:0-7417 GCA_045597245.1 Tidjanibacter sp. | reverse complement strand
TTACAGAAACAGTCGTGTCCTAAACCGACAATCCGACAAACCGGACGACCATCAGTGAAAATAGGCTCTTGCCGCGGCGATATATTGCCCCGACCTTACGGCAAGAAGAGATAAATCTTCGTCCGTCTGCCATACACCATAAAGTATATCTCGGAGCAGGCACAAAAAAATCAGACCGGCAAGTACTTGCCGGTCTGAAAACTAATGATGTATTATATGGTTACTCTTTTTAGAAAACCATTAATAGTCATAACCCGGGTTCTGGTAGGGTTTCAAGGCACCCTGCTGAGCGTTGAGCGGGCTGCCGTTCTCGTCGGTCAGTTTGTTCAGATAGTTGTAGTAGAACGGACGGAACGTGTTGTGCGGCTCATAGTAACCCTTACCCTTGCCGGTAGCACCCTGATAGTTGATTTCTGACGATGCAGTAACAACGTTAGCGGCGGCAGCGGGCCATACCTTAGAGGCGGTATAGGCGGTAGCCTCGAAAGGCGAAGCCATCTGGTTGTGCCATACCATACGCTCATACTGGATACCGGCCTGATGCTGGCTCATGAAGGGGATGAACTCGGCGTGGAGCTCACGAACTTTCTCGTTGTTGATGAAGTTCACGAAGTTCCAGATGTCATCACCATCTTCCCACCAATCGGGAACGGGAGGATAGTCCTCGGCAGCCGACTCGGCGGTTACGCTGGTTACATAATCCTTATCAACGGTCATCTCATCAACGGTGTCCTCGGTTACGGTGTAGGGCCATACGGTCTCCTCAGTGGGGAGCTGGTTGTTGTAGACATACTTGTTGTAAATCTTAGCCATGGTGTAGGCGCGGTTCTCGCCTGCCTTGTAAGCTGCACGATGACGTACGGCATTGATGTCGGCCAAAGCCGAGGCCCAATCACCCCGACGACCATAAGCCTCTGCACGAATCAGATAGGTCTCCGATACGCGGAACATGGGCACGTCACGACCACCATACGAACTGTTTACAGCGGTACGGTTGCGGTCCATATACTTCTTGATGTAAGAAACAGGTGCGTTGTAACCCTTTTCAAGACCGGCATTGAACGTCGACTGGAAGTTATCGTTGCGAGTGTCGGCATGGTAGTAGTAGTTGTCGCCGTCCTTAATCCAGCGCGGAGCGATAACAAACGGGAATGCGTTTGCATCTTCGAGCGGAATGGCGGTCTCGCGCGAGTTCTCAACATAGGCTATACCCAAGTCACCGGTACCGATTTTACGCTTACCTTCGGCTGCATCACCTGCGTAGGGACGGCCCTGATAGTCGTGCTCGGCTGCCAGATTTGCATTGAAGTGAGCAGCACCAGCTGCATTCCACCTAACGGTGTTGTTCGAACTGCTGTCGTAGGCGTGGTAGTCACCCAGAGCATTCTTCGTACCCTCGGTTGCTGCCTGCAACTCAACCATGAAAGTCTTCTCGAAACGCGAGTCGTTCAGTTTGTTGGTGTAAACATCATAACCCCAGTCGCTCACACCTGCCTGACCCGAGCTTGAACCATAAATCCAAGTACGGTTGGGAACACCCCACTGGGCACCGGTGTAACGGCCCGAGTAAGCATAAGCCCAACGGTGACCGAAACGACCTGCATTCAAACCTTCGCCCTGCGATACGGCAATGATAACATCAGTGCTGTTCTCCAACGAGTAGTCACCATCGCGGAATACGTCGTTGAAATCGGGAGTAAGTGCATAGTTGGGGTCCTCGATAACCTTGGTTGCATAGAAGATGCAGGAGTCGAGGTCGGTGTTTACGTTACCCTTGTAGAGCATACCGAGGTGAGAAGTGTCAAGATTCTCATAGTCGGGACCACCGTCGCTGGCGCGGTATTTGCCCCAACCGGCAGCCTGTGCACGCTCCAAATAGAGACGCGAGAGCAGGTGAGCGGCAGCACCCTTAGTGATGTGCTGACGACCGGTTACATCTTTGTAGGCCTCGTAGCCGGGAAGATTCTCGTAAGCAAAACGCAGGTCACCAATCATCATTTTGTAGAGTTCCTCCGAAGTGCTGCGCGGGAAATAGAATACACCGTCGATACCTTTGGTGGCAGTCGGTTTGATATAGATGTCACCATAGAGGATGTGGAGCAGATAATACATATAGGTCTTGATGAAGAGAGCTTTCGACTTCATCTTGTTGGCATAAGCCGCATTTTCGTACTGACCGCCCAGTTTGCCCGAGTCGATACCCTCGATGGCACGAAGACAGTTGTTGATGCAGGGATAAGTACCGAAAATCTGGTTGTTGTAGCTACCCATGATGCCGTCTGCACCCAAAGCCATACCTCCCGTATAGTTCCAACCGCTCTGGTTCATCTTGTCGAAACCGGCCTCCTCGCTGTATTTGGTAAACCAGTTAAGACCGTAGTAATAGTCGGTCAGGAAACGGATTCCGTCGTAGCAACCATAAATCAGAGCATCCATACCGGCAGGAGTGTCGAAATAGTCCTGCGTGATGGTAGCAACCATCTCCTCCTCCAAGAATTCATCCGTACACGAAGTGTTTACGAAAGAAACGGCGGCGATTGCTAATATCGTATAAAATAATTTTTTCATATTCTTTAGAATCTTAAAATGTTTTGACATTCAATCTGAATTAAAGGCTCAAACGAAGTCCCACAACAAAGCTCTGGTTGATGGCAGTGTTGTTGGTCTGAGCATTCGAACCCTGACCCTTACCGTCGTCATCGGGGTTGATACCCGCCTTAACCAACTCACCACCGAAGATGAACGGGTTAAGTACCTGACCGTAAATCTGTGCCGACGAGAGGCTCAACTTCTTGGCGATTCTCTCGGGCAGATTGTAAGAGAGAGAGATGTTTCTTACCGAAACAAAGCTTGCTTTCTGGTATGCCATCTGACCGCTGTTGTCGGTGATTCCGATTATACCGCTCAGAGGCTGTGCGTACTTACCATTCGGGTTCTCCTTGCTCCAGAACTCCGAATCGTCAATCTTGCGAGAACCTAAGGTCTGCAACATGGTGTTGTACATCGAACCGATACGGGCATAGAGATAGAAGCTCAAAGTAAAGTTTTTGTAAGTCAGGTTGTTGGTCAAACCGCCCACCCATTTCGGACGCAGAGTTCCGATGTGAGTGTAGTCCTCGCGGTCGAACTTACCGAAACCGTTGTCCAGAACCTCGATGCTCTCGGTTACCGTAGCACCCGAATCATCGGTGTAAGAGATGTTCTTGCTGACAGTTCCGTACTCGGCAATCTGGTCGGCTGTGGCCTGCGATGCAAGAATCATATCCTGACGGTCTACATAAACACCCTGTCCGGGGATGTAGTTCGTACCGCCGATTGCGTTGTAGATGGCAATCATTCTGCGGTCCTCGGCGGTGTCCTGCCACAGACGGTCATAAGTGTAGGTGTAGTAAGTAGACATCGGCTGGCCGATATAGAGGCCCATACCCTCGTCATCCATCTTGCCATACTGAGTCTCTACAACCTGCTCTCTGTTGGCCGAGAAGCTGAACGTGGTGCTCCACTGGAAGTCCTTACGCTCGATGTTGTAAGAGGTCAGCGAGATTTCGATACCGCTGTTGCGGGTCTTACCCAAGTTGGTGTTGAACGAGTTGTAACCCGTTGCAAAAGGAATCGACTGGCTCATGAGCAGGTCGGTGGTGGTAGCGTTGTAGTACTCGATGCTACCGGCGATGCGGTTCTGCAAGAAGCCGTTGTCCGAACCGATTTTATACTGTCCGGTCTTCTCCCAGCCCAGATTGGGGGTGGGGATAATCTGTGCTTTGGCACCTGCGCTGGTGGTGGTATCGAACAGATAGTCCTGAGTAACCATCGTACCCGAGGTAGAGTAGGCGCTAACCGACGAGTTACCCGTCACACCGTAACCGGCACGCAGTTTCAACTGGCTGAACAGAGTCTGGCTCTGCATGAAGTTCTCCTGGTCGATACGCCAAGCCAACGATGCCGAGGGGAAGAAGTCCCACTTGTTACCCGGAGCCAGAACCGACGAACCGTCGTAACGTCCCGTGAGAGTCAAGAGATACTTGTCATCAAACGAGTAGTTCAAGCGGGCCATGTACGAAGCAATCGAAGTCTCCGAGTAGCCGGTGCTGTAACTCTGAGGTTTGCCCAAGCTGTTTGCCGAAGCGTTAAACCATTTTGCGGTCTCATAGGTCAGACCCTGCAAACGCATCCAAGAGAGCTCGGTGCGGAACTGCTCGGCCGACTGCAAGAGGGTTGCGCTGAGTGAGTGCTTGCCCCAAGTCTTATCATAGTAAATAAGGTTCTCCAAAGTCCACGAGAGGTTCAGAGTGGTACCGTAGTAACCCCAACCCGGATCGGAGTCGGTTACGCCCTGCGGGTTGGTCCAACCCGGAGCATAGTAACGACCGTTACGCTGGGTACGATACTGGGCACCGAAGTTGGTACGCCATCTCAGACCCTCCATCACCTGAATCTCCAAGTAGGTGGAGTTCATGAACGACCATGCGCGGTTCTCGTTGAAAGCCTTATCGATGTTGTTGAGCATGTTGTGACCCGAAGGACCCTGGTCTCTACCCGGGGTGAAGAGAGCATATTTGCCCTCGTTCTCTCTACCGGTTACCCAAACGGGGTTGCCGTCGGCATCCGCAAAGGTGGGAGCCAAACGAGAAAGATTCAATGCCTGACCGTAAGAGTCTTTCGCACCTCCGTTCTTCAAGTTGTTCATGATACCGTAGTCCTGAATCGAGTACGAAAGGTTGTTCGACATACCCATCGTGAACCACTTGGTAGCCTTCACCTCACCATTGGCGTTGAAGGTGAAACGCTCGTAATCTTGGTCTTTATTGGTAGACTCCTGATTTAGGTAGGCAGCCGATGCGTAGAAACGAGTGGTCTCGTTACCGCCCGATACCGAAATCTGGTGGTTGTGGGTCTTGGCCACGCGGGTTACATACTCGGTCCAGTCGTTATCGAACCATTTCGACGAGTCGTAAACGGGAACCTTTGCTGCATAACCTTTGGCAATCTCCTCGGGAGTAGCGTCACGCAGAACGGGGTTGTAGATGTCGCCATTGTTCAACTGATAAGCCATAGCCACAGCAGGAATCATATACTCCCAGTTGCCGACGAATTTCTGATAGTCGAACAAGGGGTCGGGAGCATTACCGTATCGGGCACCGTTACCCTCGTAAGTACCTGCATTGATGTAGGCCTGACGCTGATAATCAATCTTCTCACCCGAAGTCATCCAATCCGTAAGGCTCTTCACGCGAGTGAAAGTAACGGTACCGTCGTAGTTGATTCTGGTACGACCCTTCTCACCCTTCTTGGTGGTGATGAGGATAACGCCGTTGGCACCACGCGAACCGTAGATGGCGGTTGCCGAAGCATCCTTCAAGATGTCGATGGACTCGATGTCGGCGGGGTTGATATCGGCAATAGAACCTGCGGTCTGCGAGTACTCGTGCTCACCGATGAGCGAAGTGTTGGGGCCTGTTCCCACACCCGAACCAACGGGAATACCATCCACAACATAGAGCGGGGCATTCGATGCGTTCAGCGAACGGTTACCGCGGATTCTGATTTCGCCCAAAGCACCAGGGCGCGACTCGGTGGTGATATCCACACCCGGCATCTTACCCTGCATTGCCTGCAAAGCGTTCTGTACGGGGCGCTCCTTGATTTCTTCCGAACCGATGTGGCTCACAGCACCCGTAATATCACTTTTTCTCACCGTACCGTAACCAATCACGATTACGTCCTCCATTGCGGTGGCGTCCTCGGCCAACACAACGTCGATTTTGGTCTGGTTGCCCACCGATATGGTCTGGTCGGCATAACCCATGTAGCTGAAACGAAGAACCGAAGAGGCGTTCGGCACTCTGATGGAGTAGGTTCCGTCGATGCCGGTTGCCGTACCGGTCGTGGTTCCGTCCACAATCACAGTAACACCCATCAGTGCTTCGCCCGAGGTGTCTTTCACTGTTCCGGTAACAGTAATGCTTTGAGCCATGATGCTACCTGCAAATACCAATGCAACAGCAGCCGCAAAGCATTTTTTAAGATTTAATAAAGATTTCATCATAGATAAATGTTTTTAAGTTTACTTTTAGATTGTGAACCATCTTTGCTGAAATGGTTCTCAAATGAATGTACTCTCCCGACATACATTCAGGTCCTGACGTCTAAATCAGTGAATGGTAATTCTTCTTTCCTTGTTTTCTCTTAAATGGTTTTAATTAGTAATTCGTGTTATGTTTGTCCAATTTTTATTTATAGAATGAATCTATTGTTCATAAAGTTTATTCCCTTTTCTTCTTGCAACAACCTGTCTTCGCAACGGCCGCAACTGATTTTTATCACACTGCTGCGAAACCATTAAAATTGCTGGCTCTCAACCGACTAATTTCCGTGTCATGCGCAACCGTTTGCGCACGACACAGAAATTAGTTCAAAGTAAAAAACCACCTTAAGAGTAAATTTCAAAAGAGGTGGGGGCTGTCACAGCGTCCACCTCTGCTCTTAGTGGAACAAAAGTAAAAATTTCACTTTTAAATTACAAATTTTTTAATATTTAAACTCATATTAATAATAATTTTACCCCCCCCATTAATTATTAAATTATTTGATAATGTTACTATCGTCTCTTTTGAACACCTTATTATTTATATCTGTTCTTTCCGAATAAAGAATTGGTTTTTTTATTTGCCGCCCACTCTTTATGTCGGTACTCTTTTTTGGGAGTAATTTTGTTCTGTTTCTCTTTTTTCGACTCATTGTTCGGCAATGCTCTTTTTCATTTCTTGCCGCAGATTTGCAACATGCCATCCGACCTTTCCTCTTCCCGTTCACCCTCTTGGGGACGCTCGTCACGGCATTTATCGATGAACGGAGCAGGGTAAACGAAAAACATTTGCCGCATTTTTTCACCTTCGACACAAATTGCGAATAAACAAAGACACGAAACACTCCCAACCACTCATCGCTTAATCGTTGGAAATCTAATCGTTTCTTCTGTAACTCCGTTACTCGCATCGCCAAACAGACGAACGGTTCTTTACTTTCTGAAATAGAAAGTTCTGTTGCTCTCTTTTAATAATCAGTCTTGTATTAATTTGATTTTCAACGCTATGCTCACAATATACTCTTGTTGCAAAACGTTCAAATCATCACTCCTTTAAAATCCCTTTCTCTTGCTTTAATTATTAAATTTTTATAAAAACATTCTTGCCGTGAATAAAAATTTCACTTTCGCAAACACAAATATAGAACATCTTTCTCCCAATAGCAACTTTTTGCTACTATTATTTTCATTTTTTATCCATGTCCGCTTAGCGCGAAGAATTTTGGCAAATATAACCATTTCTTTTATCACACGTTAATTTTTCGTTAATTTTTTCTTCATTTCACGATTTTTTTCACCTCAACCATCACATATAAACATACCCGAATAGGC
>JAZODY010000053.1:0-4430 GCA_045597245.1 Tidjanibacter sp. | reverse complement strand
GCAGGGCCGAGAACGCACATAGGCGAGAAACTCTGCACAGGAGAGCAGGGCGCGCCAATTCAAGATGTAGCGGTCCGGAGCCGACGGCTGGTTGGCGGCTGGTTGGCGGAGTCAAGAAAAAACGGCGGAGAGCAACGCGGGTACGGATTTTGAGTATGGATAGGTCGGTGGGGCGATGGTCGCCCCCGACAACCATCATAACACAATTCCGCACAAATGAATCACTCACACACCATCGACACCGCACCGCACCACGCATCTCATCGCCCGACACCCCATCCCGCGACCTACTCCGCCGCACCACGTAAGGCAGCCGCCTTGTTACTGCCGCACCTCATCCGCTTCATGCTCCTCGCCACACCATCTCTGTTGCCGTTCCCCACCCTTGCCCACGGCAAGGCGCGCCACCATGTGATAATAGACACCGATTGTGCGGCCGATGACCAGCGGGCACTCTGCCTGCTATTGGGCAACAACGAAGTTGAGGTGTTGGCCATCACCACGTCGGAGGGAGCGCTGACACCCCGTCGCGGAGCACACAGAGTGAAAGAGATGCTCGACGAGTTGCACCACGAGGGGATTCCCATCGGAGAGGGACGCCCGTTGAGTTCCTCAACCCCTCGCTGGCGAGACCACTCCGAGCAGATTGTTTGGAGTCTCTCGCCCACCCCCGCCTCGACCCCGCAGAGCGACATGTTCTCTTTCGGGAGGGCTTTCGAGAGTGCGGCCGAACTGATAACGGAGGTCGCAAACGACGAAGAGGAACGGGTGGTGTTCGTGGCACTGGGACCGCTCACCAATCTGGCCGATGCGCTGAATGCCAATCCGCACCTCGGCGAGCAGGTGGAGTATGTCGTGTGGTACAACGATGCTGCCGCGCCGACCGAGGGCGAGAACTTCCGTAGCGACCCCGCGGCGGCCCGCGAGGTCTTGGGGAGCGGCCTGAGGGTGACGATGGTGTCGGCCGACGACCGGCGACCGTTGGCGGTGACTGAAGCGCTGCTCGACACGATGGCTGCCGTAGCGACGCCCCACACCCTCCTGCCCTTCCACTCCCACACCCGTCTGCCCCTCTCGGCCCTCATCGAGGAACAACACCTGCAACTGTGGGATGACCTCGCCGTATTGGCACTCCTGCACCCCGAACTCTTTCGCTCCGCCCCCGTCGCCATGCCCGCCTCGTGGCACTCCTCCGACCCCGCCGACACCACCGCATCACCCTCTCGCATCACCCTCATGGTGCCGCACGACACCCTCTCCGTCACCACCGTAAACGGTGCGCTGGCCCGCATAATGCGCGGACGTCCCGAAACCGCAAGCATCGTCTTCTTAGGTTTTCCCGCCGAGATGCAACTCTATGCCGAGGATGTCCGTCCGCTGATTGAGAGTGCGGCACGTCGTCATGGAGCCGAGGAGTGGCGTGCTTCGGTGCTGACCAACGAGCTGCATGGCCATCTGGGCCTCTATGCCACCATAGGCGTGAAGATGGGAATGAGGGCGCGCGAGTACTTCAACATCGGAGTGGACGACATCAGGGTGCTCTCCTATGCGGGTCACACTCCACCCATGAGCTGCCTGAACGACGGGTTGCAGGTGGCAACGGGAGCGACGCTGGGGCACGGCCTGATAGAGGTCACCGCACCCGCCACACGCAAAAACGGCCCCGAGCCGAGACCCGAGGCCCGATTCACGTTCAAAGGTCGCAACATATTGATTAAACTCAAACCCCGCATAGCCGAGCGCATAAAGCGCGATGTGGAGCGCGGAGCGGAACGCTATGGCGACACCGGGGAGTATTGGCAATATATCCGCCGTCTGGCCCTGCGCTACTGGGCAGAGTTGGACCGCCACGAGATTTTCGACATCTATCCCGAAGGCTCCACCCGCTATTGACCCCGACAATATCGACCACGCTCAGACACGACTGCTGCATGTGACCGATTTATAACGCTTCACAAAAGATTATTTTTGATTTAAAAAGATTATTTTTGTGAGAACAAATTTTTTTATCATGAAATCACAACACAAACCAATCATCTTTGCGATGACGATTGCCGCAACGATGGCGGCCTGCACAAAACCCGACACACTGACTGGAAAGCTTGAGGGCCTGACCAACGATACATTGTTAATCCGACATGCGGACCTCTCCCAACACGAATTATCCTACTCCCAACACGACACCATCATAGCCGACAACGGAACATTCACCTATCGGCTTACCGAAAATGACGCCCTCTACACGATAATTGTGGCGCAATACTTTGTGAATGACCGCCCCGCCGGCGGACGTTATCTGCCGGACTATGCAATGATAGATTTCGTCAAGGCCGACGGCAAGGGAGTTCACATCACCGCACGCATCGACACCACCCTGCAAGAGTTGAAGATAAAAGGCGGTTTCAGCACCAACCCTATCCATGCCGAATTGCAGAACAAAATGAATGAAATCGCTGCGAATATAGTGGCCGAGGAGATGGCTTTGGAGCAGGCGACGATGACTGACGACCAGACAGGACAGGACAAAGGCTGGGAACAGAGGCAGGCACGAAACATGAAGAAACGCACCGTAATGGCCGAATACATACGCAATCATAGCGACTCTCCGTTAGCGGCATTGCTGCTCTATGAGGCTCCCATCGACTCTACCGAAGTGTACCACAATCTGCTTGGCGACAACGCCAAGAACTCCATATTCAACCACTTGATAGATATCAGGCTGGACCGTTACAGACAATACACTGCGAGCCGTCTGGCACGAGAAACCATAGTGAAGGGCGGCACGGCCCCCGACTTCTCGGCCAACGACACCGCCGGCAACAAGGTGACACTGTCGGAGATTGAAAAGCCGCTGCGCCTGCTCGACTTTTGGGGCAGCTGGTGCGGTCCTTGCATATCGGGCATGCCCAAGATGAAGGAGTTCTATGCCAAGCATGGCGACAAAGTGGAGATAATAGGAGTGGCCTGCAACGAACGCTCGGTCGAGAAGTGGCGCGAAGCGGTGGAAGAGCTCCAACTGCCTTGGATAAACCTGCTGAACGAGGCAGAAATAAACATCTCCTATGGCATAGAGGCCTACCCCACAAAGATAGTCATAGACCCCGACGGTACCATTCTGCTCCGCCATGTGGGCGAAGGAGAGCAGTTCTATGAAGAGATGGAGGCGCTGGTAAAGGCGCTCTGACATGACTCACAGATAACCCCAAGCCCGACGAAGATGTGTTCTTCGTCGGGCTTGGGGTTTTATCCTGTATCGGCGGTCGCGGTGTAACGCCCTCCGTTCTCGGGCGGCAAAGCCCGACCTTGCATTCGGCCGGCGGCCGGTCTCTAAATCGACAAAATCTTCACCATGTTCATCAGCGAGCGGTCGATGGGTTTGTCGTCGCGAATGGCCTTCGAGAAAGGCACATTGACCAGATTGCCGTTCTGGATACCAATCATCACGTTGCGCTGGCCGTCGAGCAGGGCATTGACCGCCGCCTCACCCATGCGAGATGCCAAGATGCGGTCCGATGCCGTAGGCGAGCCGCCTCGCTGCAAGTGGCCCAATATCGACACCCTCACATCATACTGCGGATACTCCTCCTGCACCCTCTTGGCAAGGCCCATGGCTCCGCCCGTAAGTTCGCTCTCGGCCACCAGCACGATACTGCTGTTCTTGCTCTTGCGCATGCCGTTTGAGATAAGTTCGTCGAGTTGGTCGGCCTCGGTATACATCTCGGGAATGATGGCCGCCTCCGAACCCGAGGCAATGGCTCCGTTGAGCGCGAGGAATCCCGCACTGCGCCCCATCACCTCAATGAAAAACAGACGCTCATGGGAGGTTGCCGTATCGCGAATCTTATCCACGGCCTGCATGATGGTGTTCAGAGCCGTATCGTAACCGATTGTCGTGTCGGTGCCGTAGAGGTCGTTGTCGATGGTGCCGGGCATGGCCGCGATGGGCACGTCATACTCGCGGGCAAACTGGTAGGCTCCCGTCATGGAGCCGTCGCCACCGATTACCACCAGCGCATTGATGCCTGCCGCCACCATGTTGTCATAGGCCGTCTTGCGCCCCTCGGGAGTACGGAACTCGTCGCAACGGGCCGTTTTGAGAATCGTACCGCCGCGCTGTATGATGTTGCTCACATTTTCGGTCTTAAAGGGGACAATCTCATTGAAGACCAACCCCTTGTATCCTCTCATTATACCCTTCACCTCAATACCGTTATATATTGCCGTTCGTGTGACGGCGCGAATGGCCGCATTCATCCCGGGAGCATCGCCGCCCGAAGTGAGCACGCCTATACATAGTTGTTTGTTCATGTCTGAAATATTTACTTATCCGACAACAAAAATAGTTATTTCGGGGCTATTTTTGCATTGTCATCCGAGAAATTCTACCTTTGTAGCCATAATTTAACACATAGGCACAATAATGCAGAACA
>JAZODY010000052.1:0-1868 GCA_045597245.1 Tidjanibacter sp. | reverse complement strand
CATAATGTGATTTTCTCAAAACTTTTGAGCTTTTCAACTATCTAAATTTTGCCCCTTCCCAAAAAAAATCCACAGCAACAAACAAGCCTGCCTAACAAAAAAACTTGTTAGACAGGCTCCTTCTATATCTACCGCGAGAGCCGCGCAATTTTTCCGCGAAACCGAAGGAGATGACGATGCGGAACAAAAGAACGCCCCGACATGCTTGTTGCATGTCGGGGCGTGTGTGTTCAAATCAAGGGGGATGGTTACTCGCTGAAACGCATCTCGTCGAAGAGATACTCGGCACCGCCAATCTTCTCTATCACAAAGAGCACGAAACGAATGTCCACAGCAATGTTGCGGCACACCTCACCGTCGAACTCCAAGTCGCTCATGGTGCTCACCCACGTGCGGTCGAAATTGATTCCCAACAACTCGCCGTCGCCATTGAGCACCGGACTGCCCGAGTTGCCGCCCGTAGTGTGGTTGGTGGCGATGAATGCCACCGGAACGGTCACACGCGGCGACTGCTCCGTACCGGTGTTGATGGCCCAACGGCCGTAGTCTTTGGTGCGATAAATCTCTCTCAGTCGCTCGGGCACGTCGTAGTCATAGACCTCGGGAGAGTCCTTCTCCATCACACCTTCGAGCGTGGTGTAGTGCTTATAGACGATGGCGTCGTCGCCCTCATATCCCTGCACGCTGCCATAGGCCACACGCAGAGTGGAGTTGGCATCGGGGAAGAAGACACGCTCAGGCTCAAACTCCATCTGGCCCTGCATATAGACATGATAGAGGTCTGTAATATCGTGGTTGAGAGCCACATATCGCCCCATCACGCCATCATTCAGCATTTTCAAAAAGGCGTCGTAGAGTTTATAGGCGGGGTCCTGAGTCAGGTCCCTGCCCTCCGACTTGGCCTCTTCATATTTGGCGAGCGACGTGAAGCACGACTGCTCATAGAGCGCCTCCACAAAAGGCTCCACTCCGCCATGCTCGGCAATCTGCTCCTTGAAGAGGTCGGGTATGAATCGCTCCTCTGCATTGGCAACATACTCGGCCCACACCTGCTTGGCTATGGTACGGTCCACCTCGTCGGAGTAGTTCTTATAGAAGGTCTGCGAGTTCCAATTCGCGCGTGCCGAACCGGACGCCGCCGTCATCAGTTCCACAGCCGCGAAGGCCTCCGAATAGAGGTCGTAGGCGATGGCATAGGGCAACAACTCGGCATAGGCGGCATGAAGGCGCGACAACACATCCTTAAACTCGTCGTGTCCGCTGTCGGCCCACTGCTGGAATCGGGCCTCATACTCCCTCTTCTTGTCCACCGTACCAAGACGCTGCAATCCCAGACTCTCGCCCTGCCACTTCTTCCACGCATTGGCTATGCTGGCCTGCTTGGAGGCATACATGATACGCAACTGCGGGTCGGCCTCCTGAGCCGCCTTGATGACATTGAGTCGCATGGTGCGGAGCTTAATCTTCAAGGGGTTGGAGTGGTTGAGCGTATAGTCCACATAGTCGGAGGTGACATATCGGCGGGTGGTGCCGGGGAAACCGTAAATCATGGTGAAGTCGCCCTGCTCCACACCTTTGGTCGAGATGGTGAAGAAGTGTTTGGGTTTATAGGGAACGTTCTCCTCCGAGTAGTCTGCCGGACGGTTGTTCTTGTCGGCATAGATGCGGAAGATTGAGAAGTCGCCCGTATGGCGGGGCCACATCCAGTTGTCGGTATCACCACCGAATTTACCGATAGAGCTAGGAGGAGCACCCACCAAACGAACATCGGTATACACCTTATATACAAACAAGAAATATTGGTTGCCGTAATAGATTGGACGCACATTAGCTCTCAAATACTTGTTACCCTTCACGGCCTTTTCTTC